>JAJRVI010000078.1 GCA_024277405.1 Fidelibacterota bacterium | reverse complement strand
TACGAGATGGTGATCGACGTCCGGGGGAAGGGGCTCATGCTGGGGATCGAATTCGGCCCCCCGAGATCGTTGAAGCTCAAGGCGGGCTGGAGGAGCGTGGAGACGGTGAAGCGGGGGCTGTTCGCCCAGCTCATCGTCATGGGCCTCATGAAGGAATACCGCCTGCTCACCCAGGTCTCGGCCCACGGGGTGAACATCGTCAAGTTCCTGCCGCCGCTGGTGATCGGGGAGGAGGAGGTCGACTACGCCCTGGAGGCGCTGGATCACGTGCTCGCCGAAGCCCACCGCTTCCCCGGGGGGATCTGGGGCCTGGCCAAGGACCTGGTGAAGGGCGCCCTGGGTGCCTGAGGGATCAGCCGAGGAGCTCCGGGAGGACCTCCGCGACCTCGGGAAGAGGCCGTTCCCAGGGTCAATCCACCCGAATCTCAAAGCCGGGGACGGCGCGGGATCCGCATGCCCCCGGGGTAATCCCCTCGACCCGGTGGGAGTTGCCCTCCAATACGTGCAGCGAGAGCTCGCGGCGCTCCGGATCCACGGCCCGGTATTCGTGGATCCCGACGGCGGCGTAGTTCCTCGCCTTCTCCCGGGGATCGATCCCCCGGGTGAAAGGGCTTATCACCCGATCAGGAAAAAAGGTGGCCAGCTCCAGGGGATCCCGTGGCCTTGGGCATATCTTCCGAGCGCCCCGCGAAAACGTCCGGCTCCCGGGCCACATCGGGCGCGAGCCTCACCGCCGCCGGGCCAGTGAGGACCTTCCCGCAGCCCTTGGCCTCGCAGAACGCCATCAACAGACGATAAAGAAAGCCCATCAGATCCTGATGTTCCGCCGTGGAGGGAGGAATGCACGATCGCCTCCCCGCGGACGAACTCCCGCCGGGCGTACTCCGGCGTCTCGCGGGGGCAGCGCTCCAGGGGCCAGCCCGATAGCAGCACCATATACGGCTCCCAAAACGGCGTCCCGCCTTCTTCCACCCCCGAAATCCTCATGCCAGCTCCCTGAAAGGACAGCCCGTCACGCGTCACGCCCCATCACCGCTGGCATCCCGGGCAGAAATAGGTCCCCCGGCCCCCGAGCTCGATGCGCTGGATGGGGGTCCCGCAGCGGGGGCACGGCTCCCCCGCCCGTTGGTACACCTGTAAAAGCCCCTGGAACCCACCGGGGTTCCCGGAGGGATCGCGGTAATCGGAGAAGGTGGTCCCCCGGTGCTCCATGGCCCTGGTGAGGACCCCGGGGATGGCGGCCATCAGCCGACTGATCTCCTGGGGGCGGAGGGAGTTGGCGGGGCGACGGGGGTCGATCCCCGCGGAGAAGAGGATTTCCGCCGCGTAGATATTCCCGATCCCGGCGATATTTTTCTGGTCCATGAGCCAGAGCTTTATCGGGCGGCGGCTCGCCACCAGGGCATCCGGGAGCCAGGAGAGGTCCCCCAGCGGCTCGGGGCCCAACTCCAGCCGCAGTTCCCGCGAATATTCGGCGGTGGCCAGGCGGCGGCGGTCCACGAAGGAGAGCCATCCCCCTTCCGTGCGGAACGCGGCCCGCGCATCCCCTGCGGGGACCTCGCCCAAAAGCAGCCTCCCCGTCATCCGCAGGTGGAACACGAGGAAGCCCCGATCCAGGGCGAAGACGATGTACTTCCCCCGGCGCCGCACCGCCGCGATCCGCCGGGGGAGCCCCAGGCCGGAGAGGGGATCCTCCAGTTTCGGGTCCCGGACCTCGGCGGCGAGGACCCGTTTCCCCTCCAGGGGCCTCAGGCCCCGGACGATGGTCTCAACCTCGGGAAGCTCGGGCAGCGCGCACCTCCTCGTAGACCTCCAGGGTCCTTTTGGCGGAGGCCTCGGTGGAGAGTTCCCGGGCCCGCCGCAGCGCCCCCTCACGGAGCCTTTCTCGCAACGCTCGGTCCTCCAGCACCTGTAACATCGCGGCGGCGAACCCCGCGGGATCCTCGGGGGCGAAGATCCCGCTCACCCCGGGCTCCACGACCTCCGTCACCCCCATCTCCCCGAGGCACACCACCGGGAGCCCGGCGGCCATGGCCTCGATCACCACGAGGCCCAACGTCTCCGTCTTGGAGGCGAACGCGAACAGGTCGGCGCCGCGGTAGTAGTCGATGAGCCGCTTCCCCCGCACGTACCCGGGGAGAAGGACGCGGTCCTGCAACCCCAGGCGATCCCGTTCCTCCACCAGGGAGGGGAAGAGGGGGCCCCCGCCCACCATGACGAGGAAGAGGTCGTCCCGCCGCACCGCCGCCTCCGCGAACGCCCGGAGGAGGAAGGAGAGGTTCTTCTCCATCGCCAGCCGGCCCACGTAGAGGGCCACCCGGGCGTCCCGGGGGAGGCAGAGCTCCTCCCGGAGATCGTATTCGATAGGGCCCTCGTAGAGCTTCAGATTGACCCCGAAGGGATAGCGGTAGATGGGGCGCCTCACCCCGTAGCGGCGGAGCTCCTCCTCCATGGCCTTGGATTCCACCGTCACCGCGTGGCACCGGTTGCAGAAGGCGGCCACCAGGGCCTCGGTGAGCCTACGGGGCGGCCGGAAGGGGGGAGGGAGGTAATGGCGGTAGATCACGTAATGGGTGTGGTAGGTATGTACGTGGGGGATGCGGTAGACCCGGGCGACCCACATGGCCAGCGTCCCCAGGGAGAACTCGGTGTGGGAGTGCACGATCTCCAGCCCCCGCAGGATCCGCCACGCCCGGGCCGGGAGACCGAAGGCCACCCGGTGCTCCCGCTGGAAGATGAACGGCACCGCGGGGAACCGGATCACGTTGGGTTTGTCCCGGTGTCGTATGTGAACTCGGGGGCAGAAGACGTACACCTCGTGTCCCAGGCGCTCGAGCTCCTCGGCCAGATTATGGACGGTGGTGGCGACGCCGTTGACCTGGGGGATGTAGGTATCACTGAAGAGCCCGATCCTCATCGCTGAAAGATCACCTCGCCGTCCAAGAGGGTCATCTCCACCCTGATATCCCCCAGGTTCCCCTCGCGGGGATCGGCGGAGAGCACCACGAGATCCGCCCGCTTCCCCGGGGAGAGCTCACCCAGTTCCCCTTCGGCGAAGAGGGCGTAGGCGGCCCCCGAGGTGTAGGCCTTGAGGGCCTCCTCCAAGGGAATCCGCTGGGCATCGTGGGGCGGGGAGACGGCCCCGGGGAGCCCGTATAGGGGGCCGGGGGGCATCCCGTCCGAGCCGAAGGCCAGGGGGATCCCGTGCCGGAGCACGAGGGCGTGGGGGCCGATGCGGGCATCGCGTTCCGGTCCCAGCCGCTCCTGGTAAAGCTTCCCCGGGCCTGACCAGTTGACCACGAAGTTGGGCTGCATGCTGGCGATCAACCCCAGCTCCGCCATTTCCCGGAGGTGGCCTTCGCTCGGGAGCTCCAGGTGCTCGATGCGATGCCGGTCGTACCGGGAGATCCCCGCGAGCCGCGCCGCCCGGAGGACCTCCCCGATGGCCCAGTCCCCGATGGCGTGCACCGCGAGCTGCAATTCCGCGTGGGACGCACTCCTCCACATCCGCGCGAGCTCTTCGGCGCGGAGGAGGAGGGTCCCGGTGGTATCCCGGTCCCGGTACGGGGCGGAGAGGGCCGCGGTGTGGGCCCCGATGGAGCCGTCGGCGAACGCCTTCACCCCCACGATCCGCAACAGTCCCCCCCCGAACCCCCGCCGGAGCCCGAGCCTCTCCGCCTCCCCAACGAGCTCAGCCGGGATGTAGAGGAAGACCCGCGTCTTGAGCACCCCCTCCTCCAGGGCGTGGAGGTAGGCCCGCAGGTACTCGGGCTTCCCCGACATCTCCGCGGCCGCGGTGATCCCCAGGGAGGCGGCGTAGCGGGAGGCGGCCGCGATGGCCTCCACCAAGGCCGTGCGGTCCGGGAGGACCGTGTCCAGGAGGCCCCATGCGGCCTCCTCCCGGAGGTGGCCCAGATCCCGATCGACGAGGTCCCCATCGGGTTGGGGACAGCGGGCGAGGGCCAGGGTGTTGCAGGCCACTATGTGCCCATCCACCCTCACGGCGCAACAGGGCTGGCGTGGGACGGCCCGATCTAGATCGCGCCGCTCCAGGGCCCTCCCCTCCGGCCAGCGGGACTCGTCCCATCCCCGGGCCACCACCCATCCCCCTCCCCGCTCCCGGGCGGCCCGCCGCAGCCGCTCCAGGGCCTCATCCAGGCTCGTGGCGCCGGAGAGGTCCACGTAGAAGGTCCGCTCCAGCCCCACCCTGACGAAGTGGGTATGGGCGTCGATGAACCCGGGGAGGACGGCCTTTCCCCCCAGATCCAGGACGCGCGTATGGGGACCGATGAGGTGTTTCAATTCGGGGGAACTCCCCACGGCCTGGATGGCGCCGCAGCGGATGGCCAGGGCATCGGCGCCCGGCACCGTGGGGAACGCCCCGTTTCGTAGCAGGATATCGGCGTACATCGGACCGATTATAGCTTCGTTCCATCCCCGTCCCTGCAGCGAAAACGCGCACGTGCTAGGATTGGGGCGTGGAAACAAAGGTCCTCGAGCCGACCCCGGAGGGACTGAGGATCGCCGGGGAGATCATCCGGGGTGGGGGACTGGTGGCCTTCCCCACCGAGACCGTCTATGGCCTCGGGGCCAACGCCCTCTCCGCCGAGGCGGTGGCCCGGATCTTCGAGGCTAAGGGCAGGCCGAGGTTCGACCCGGTGATCGTCCATGTGGCGGCCCCCGAGGAGGCGGAGGCCCTCTGGAGCGAGGTCCCGCCCCTAGCGCGGGCGCTCATGGAGCGCTTCTGGCCCGGTCCACTGACCATCGTCCTTCCCAAGCGCGATGTGATCCCGGACATCGTCACCGCCGGACTCCCCACGGTGGCGATCCGCATGCCCGCCCACGAGGCGGCCCTGGGGCTCATCCGGGCGGCGGAGCGCCCCATCGCCGCCCCCTCCGCCAACCGGTTCGGGAAGACCAGTCCCACCCATCACGAACACGTGTTGGAGGAACTGGGGGGGAGGATCGAGGCGGTGCTCGCCTGGGGGCCGACTCCGGTGGGGATCGAGTCCACGGTCATCTCCCTGGTGGAGGACCCCCCGCGCGTCCTCCGTCCCGGGGGGACGCCCCTGGAGCTCCTGCGGGAGGTGGTGGGGGAGCTGCGGGCCGATCCGCCCCAGGTCCGGGGCGGTCCTGCGCCCTCCCCCGGGACCATGCGTCGCCACTACATGCCGCGCACGCCCCTCTTCCTCCTCGAGCCGGGGCTCCCGGAGGATGGGTGGGAGGAGCTCCCCCGGGACCGGTGCGGGTACCTGGGGTTCACCGCGGCCAAGCGGGGGTTCCGCTTCGGGGAGGTGCTCTCGGAGCGGGGGGACCTGCGGGAGGCGGCGGCGCGGTTCTTCGCTTCGCTGCGGAGGCTCGACTCCCTGGGTCTTTCGGCCATCGTGGCCGAGCCGGTGCCGGAGGAGGGGTTGGGGGTGGCGATCATGGACCGCCTGAAGCGGGCTTCCCGGGGTGTGGCGCGGCTGAACGCACATTCCGTGTGGATCAAGCGGTTGTGAAGGAGGGGACGATGGGGAAACTGGAGGGGAAACGGGTAGCGGTGCTCGTGGCAGACCTCTACCAGGAGCTCGAGTTCTGGTACCCGTACCTGCGGTTGGTCGAGGAAGGGGCCGAAGTGGTGGCGGTGGGACCGGAGCGGAAGGTGTACAAGAGCAAATTAGGTTATCCCGCCAGGGCCGCCCTGGCGGCCGAGGAAGCGAGGGTCGGGGACTTCGATGCGGTGGTGATCCCCGGGGGTTACGCCCCTGACTACATGCGGCGCAAACGCGAGCTGGTGGAGTTCGTGCGGGGGATGGCGGAGGCGGGGAAGGTGGTGGCCGCCATCTGCCACGGCGGCTGGATGCTGTGTTCGGCCCGGGTGGTGCAGGGGAAGAAGGTCACGAGCTTCTACGCCATCCGCGACGACCTCGAGAACGCCGGGGCGGAGTGGGTGGACGAGCCGGTGGTTGTGGATGGAAACATCATCACCTCCCGGGTCCCCGACGACCTCCCCGCTTTCCTCCGTGAGATCATCTCCGCCTTAACGGATTCTGTATAAAAAGGATATCCCCCTTCTGTCCGGAGATCGACGGTTGTATAATTTTTCGAAAGGAGGTGTGCGAAATGAAAAGGTTACCATGGCTGTTGGTTTTTGTGGAGCTCATTGCGGGCATTGTGATGGCGCAGGAGGTCGAGGTCATCACCATAAAAGCGTACGTGATCGGCCCTGGGCCTATGGGCGTCAAAAAGGCCGAAAACCTCGTGCTTGCCGCCGATCAACTCAATAGGATCCTGGAGATCTCCGGGGCCAAGGTCAGGGTCAGGGTGGACGTGGAGTTTTCGGAGCTCAAATGGGGACCGTTCGCCGAAAAATTCTACCTCGACTTTCGAGCCGGCAAGGCTCCTGACATCGTCACGTTGAGGGAGACCGCTGACCTGGCGGAGGGCGGGTACATAGTCCCCATGGACGATCATGTCAAAGAGTTCTGGGATCTCAACTATTACGACTTCTACCCCAACCTCTGGGAAGGCGCCAAGTGGAAAGGGAAGATCTGGGGCATCCCGCATGATATCTCCCCCACCGGGATATGGTATCGAAAGGATGTGCTCCGAAAACTCGGCTATACGGACGCGCAAATTGCCGAGTTGTTGCCGGAAGACGGTGACACCACCCTCGAGGTGGTGGCGGAGTTGGCCAAAGAGGCCGTGGACGCGGGACTGGTGGAGTATGGAATTCTCCATCGCCCCAGTAAGGGCCCGGGTTTCTACGCCGTGCTCCTGGCTTTCGGCGCTGAATGCTACGATCCCGAAGAGGCCATTTTGGTGCTGGACAAGCCGGATCTCCTCGAGTTCTACCGATGGCATCGGGAGATGGTGGAACAGGGGGTCATTCCGCCTGAACCCCCACCGTGGTCCACCATCCACGGGACCTTCGTCGAGGGCAAAACTTTCTCCACTTGGGCGAGCCACGTGGGCACGCCGGCGGAATGGAAGGCCAAGTACGGTTTGACGGATGAGACGTTGGAAGCGGACCTGGGTTTCCTCCCCTTCCCGCCCACCGAGAAGGCGAAGGCCGCTGGGGTCGGTCCCGTATCGGTACACGACTTCCCGCTTTACTTCGTTACCACCCAATCCAAACATCCGGAGCTCGCCAAACTCCTCATCATGTTCGCCACTTCACCGCAGGCCTGCGCCATCCATTCGGCTTTCTCGTTGAGGCCTCCCTATCGAGCCTCCGCCCTTTATCACCCGCTGATCAAGGACAACACCTATATCCAGCGGACCGCCCCTTCGGCAAAGACGGTGCGCCCCGTCCCGATCCATCCCCGGTTCTGGGATTACATGGCCCGTGCTTTCGAGGCTTTGAAAGGGGTGGAAGCGGGGATCATTACCCCGGAGCAGGCCGTGGCCGATCTCGAAGCCTGGTTCCTGGCCGAAATCCCGGACGGCAAAGTGATCGAGGGATGAGGACAACCTCGGCAGGGGGCCGGGATTCATCCGGCCCCCTTTCACTTGGATGAGACGCTTTTTTAGGACGAAGAGCGCCGGTCTGTTGGTCTTCCTCGGCCCCAGCACGGTCCTCATCGTTTTCTTTTACTTCGTTCCCGTGATCCTCACCTTCCTCATCGCCTTCACGGGTATGGACAGGACCTTGCGATGGGAATTCGTGGGGATCCGAAACTTCGCCCGCCTCTTCGGGATAGGGGCCAGGGATCCCTTGGTCCCGAAGGTGCTCATAAACACCCTCGTTTATACCGCCGGGGCGTTGCCGGTGACCATAATAGGGGGTCTTCTCATCTCCATACTTTCCATGCGCATGCATCCCCGGGCCGGGGTCTTTTTCAGGGCGCTTTTCTTCGTCCCCCGCGCGTTGCCCCCTGTAGTGTGGGGGTTTCTGTGGGCGTGGTCGTTCGAGGGCACAAGATATGGGCTCTTCAACGCGATCCGGACGGCACTAGGCCTTCCCGTAATCCATTGGCTCATAAAGTACCCCATGGTGATCGTGATCCTGGCGAACGGGTTCTTGGGCATCTCCTTGGCCATGTTGGTTTTCAGTTCGGCAATAGCCACGATCCCACGCGATTACGTACGCGCCGCCGAGATAGACGGTGCTACCGAATGGCAGGTGGTCAAATACGTGATCATCCCCCTGCTTAAGTGGCCTATCTTGACCATGACCGCGTGGCACCTCATGTCATTCCTCAACTCCTATGTGTACATCATGCTGATCACCGGTGGAGGGCCATACTACGCTACCGAGGTGTGGAGCCTCTACGCTTACCATGCGGCGTTCAACCGCTACCGATACGGTTATGGGGCTTCCCTGATCACGCTTCTTGTGGTCGTGAACCTCCTCCTTTTGCTCGGGGTGCTGCGGGCCTTCGGGGTGAAGAGGATGTTGGCCCGGGGGAAGATCGAAACATGAGGGAGGCCGAGATATGCGGCGGTATGTGGAGAGAACGCTCATATATCTCATGATGGCCCTTATCTCGGCACCCTTCTTGAGCATGTACATCGGCTTTTTCCTCCGGGCCTTCGGGGAAGGGTCCTTGTTGGGCATCGTTCCCCAGAGATGGGGCTTTTCCAATTTCCAGTTCCTCTGGAAACCCATCGCGTGGGGACTGGGACGTACCACCATGTGGGCGGCCCTGGGGAACACAGTCCTGTTCGCCGTCACCTCCGGCGTAGTGGTCACGGTGATCTGTATGCTCGCGGGATACGCCCTCTCCCGGATCGAGTTTCCCGGCAGGAATTTTTACCTGACCCTTCAGCTGATGCTCCACGCCGTGCCCGGGCAGATACTCCTGATCGCCATCTTCTTTCTCTTGCTTTACGTGGGGCTTTTACACCGCCTTCCCGGGGTGGCCTTGGCCCGGGCCTCACTGGAAATCCCACTGGGGATCTGGATCGCAAAGGGATTCTTCGACGGGATACCCTGGGATGTGGAGAGGTCCGCCATGGTGGACGGTTGCACTCGATTCCAGGTCTGGTACATGATCTTCCTCCCCCTCGTGAGGCCTGGGATCGCCGCGGTCTTCATCTGGGGGTTTCTGTTCGCCTGGCACGATTTCATCTACGTTTACACTTTGCTTCCCGGTACCATAAAGGTGATGTCGACCTTGATCCAAAGCCTCCTCGCCACGGAGGTCATCGACTACGGCTACCTCGCAGCCCTCTCGTTGATATATGCGTTGCCGCCCCTAGTCCTTTTCGTTTTCCTGCAGCGGGCCCTTCTCAAGGTGCCCGTGTTCGGAGGGAAGGGGCTGGGATGAGGGTTACATTGGAAGAGCTCTGTAAGTACTTCGGGCCGGTTAAGGCCGTGGATGGGCTTTCCCTCGACATCCAGGACAAGGAGTTCGTGGCCCTTCTCGGACCCTCGGGTTGCGGGAAGACCACCACCTTGCTCACCATCGCGGGCTTCTACAAACCCACGAGCGGCGCGGTGCTGTTCGACGGGAAAAGGGTGGATCACCTTGCTCCCAGGGAACGCAACATCGGCATGGTGTTCCAGTCTTATGCCTTATATCCTCATATGAGCGCGTTCGACAACATCGCCTTTCCCCTGAAACTGAAGGGGGTCGCCCGGCGGCTGAGGGAGAGGAAGGTGAAGGAAGTGGCCGCACTTTTGCGGATCGGAGAGATCCTTTCCCGGAAACCCTCGGAACTCTCGGGCGGCCAGCAACAGCGGGTTGCCCTGGCCCGGGCCCTGGTCAAGGAACCCGGCCTTTTGCTCCTGGACGAACCGCTATCCAATCTGGATGCCAAACTGAGGATCACAATGAGGGCTGAGCTCAAGCGCCTCCAAAAGGACCTCGGCATCACCACTATCTTCGTCACCCACGATCAGGTCGAGGCGATGACCATGGCCGATCGGATAGCCCTTTTAAATGAAGGCCGGTTGCAGCAGGTGGGCACGCCCGTAGAGCTGTATCGGTACCCCGCCAACACGTTTGTCGCGGGTTTCATCGGGACGCCTCCCATGAACTTCTTGCCCGGACGCTTGGTATCAGCAGAGGACAAGCTCACAGTCGTCACGGAACATTTCACCCTTCCCATACCCGCGCGGCGATTGAGACAGCCCTTTCCCGGGGAAAAAGAAATCGAGGTCATTTTCGGAATACGGCCCGAGGACATTGTCCTGGGCCAAGGGGCAATCCAGGGCGAGGTATACGTGGTCGAACCCATGGGAAAGGACGCCTTGATCACCCTGCGATTGGGCGAGGAGACCCTGAAGGCACTCGTGTCTTTAGATCTGCACCTACATGTAGGGGAGAAGGTGAATCTGAACTTTCCCCCTGATAAAGTTCACCTGTTCGAGCCCGGAACGGGGGCGTCGCTCCTTGGGGGGAGGCGGGAATCGTGAGGGTACGGGGAATCGGGATCAATCTGCACCCCGAGCGCACCCAAGGGGAGATGGGGAAGCTCCGGGATGAGCTCCGTTTCTTCCAAGAAACGGGATACGATTACGCCGAAATCCCTGTGGACGCCGTGGACGTCGTATACCGGGGGAAGCTTTCCCTCCCCCGGATGAGGAAGCTCAAAGGGATCCTGCGGGACTTCGACCTCCGCTATACCGTTCACGCCCCTTTGGGATTAGACTTGCGTGATCAGGAAGATCCGGAAGTACAAAGGGACCTTTTTATGGCATCCATCGATTTCACCGCTGAAATCGGGGCGGAGATCTTTGTGTACCACTACGGAAGGAAAACGGACGATCCCCGCTTGGAAGAGCGCCTCAAGGAGGAAATGTCGAGGGCGGCTTCCTATGCGCTGCAAGTGGGGATACAGATATGTGTGGAAAACATCGAGATCGATCCCGTCTTCAACGTGCTGGAGTTCGTGCGGGAGGTGGGGGAAGAGAACGTGGGGATCGCCCTCGATTTCGGACACGCCTACCTTTCCGCGAGGAAATTCGGGTTTGACTTTTTCGACGCAATAAAGAGGGTCGAACCGTACGTCCGGCACGTTCACCTCACCGACAACTTCGGCCGCTTCGAGGAAGCGCGGCTCGTGGGCTATGAGCAATACAAGATGATCCCGTACCGCAAGTTGGTGGCCCTGGGCAAGGGGGATCTGCACCTCCCCCCCGGTTGGGGCGAGGTGCCCGCAGAAGAGGGCCTCGCGTTACTGAAGGATTACGAGGGGGTCATCGTCCTCGAGTATTACAACCAGCGCTACCGTGATGAGGCCGAGGAGATCCTGAATCATGTGCGGGAAATGCTTTCCCGGGTCACGCGAGCGGCGACAAGAGGGAGTTTAGATCAGACGAAAAGCGAAAGCACTTGAAACCTCTCCACGTCCACGAGGCCAAGGTCGGTGAGTTTCAACTTCGGGATCACCGGGAGGGCGAGGAAGGAGAGGGCCATGAAGGGGTCCGGAAGGGTGCAGCCGAGCTCCCGGGCGGCGCGCACGAGCTCCCTCCCCCGCCGCGCCACCTCCTCCAGCGGGAGATGGGACATGAGCCCGGCTATGGGGAGGGGGAGCTCCGCCATCACCTTCCCGTCGGCCACCGCCACCTGACCGCCCCCGAGGCGCGCGAGCTCCTCCACCGCGCGGCGCATATCGGCGTCATCCGTCCCCACCACGATCAGGTTGTGGGAGTCGTGGGCCACGGTGGAGGCGAGGGCGCCCCGCTTAAGGCCGAAGCCGTGCACTAGCCCGAGCCCCACGTTGCCCGTCCCGCGGTGCCGCTCCACCACCGCGAGCTTGAGGATGTCCCGCTCGGTGTCGGCCACCACCTCGCCGCCGGAGATCTTGGGCTCGAGGATCAGCTCCTCCGTCACCACCTGCCCCGGGATCACCCCGATGGCCCGGACCTTTCCCGCTCGGGCCGGGATGGAGAAGGAAAGCTTGTCGGGGTCCATCACCACGGTGCTCGTCACATCCTCGCTCTCGGTCTCGGGGATCTCCGCCACGCACCGTCCCCCTTCGGCCACCAGCCTCCCGTCCACGTAGACCCGCTCGACCTCCATCCTCTCCAGATCCGCTAGCACGAGGAGGTCGGCCCGGAACCCGGGGGCCAGGGCCCCGAGATCCGGGATCCCGAAGCACCGGGCGGCGTGGACGGTGGCGGCGGCGATCGTCACCACGGGATCGGCCCCTCCCGCGATGGCCTTACGGAGCACATCGTCCATGTGGCCCTCGGTGATCAAGGTCTCGGGATGGCGGTCGTCTGTGCAGAAGTGCACGAACGGCGCCGTGGAGGCGGTGAGGAGGGGGATCAGGGCCGAGAGGTTCCGGGCCGTGGTCCCCTCCCGGATGAGGATGTGCATCCCCGCGCGGAGCTTCTCCCCCGCCTCCTCCAACGTGGTGCACTCGTGGTCCGTCCGGGGGCCGGCGAGCGCGTAAGCCCAGAGCTCCGGACCCGCGAGCCCCGGGGCGTGGCCGTCTATGGGTTTTCCCCTCGCAGCGGCGAGCTTCCCCCACACCTCCGGATCGCGGGCAAGCACCCCGGGGAAGTTCATCATCTCCCCCAGGCCCAGGACCCGGTCCCAGGAGAGGACTTCCCGGACGTCGTCTGCTGAGAGAACCGCCCCGGAGTTCTCCAGGGGGCTCGCGGGCACGCACGAAGGGGCCATGAAAAAGATCCGCAGCGGGAGCGCTTCCGTGGCCCGGAGCATGTACTCGATCCCCTTCAACCCGAGGACATTGGCGATCTCGTGGGGATCGGCGACGACACAGGTCGTCCCGTGGGGGAGGACCGCCCGGGCGAACTCTGCGGGGGATACCTGCGAGCTCTCGATGTGGACGTGGGCGTCGATGAGTCCCGGGGCGATGTATTTCCCTTTCAGGTCCACCACCCGGCGGGCCTCCCTCGCCCCGAATCCCACGATGTATCCCCCGGCCACGGCCAGCTCCCCCCGCCGGATCTCCCCCGAGAGGACGTCGACGAGGCGGGCGTTCACGAACAGTAGATCCGCCGGTTCCTCTCCCTTAGCGACCGCGAAAGCTCTCTCCGACACCATGACGATCAAGGATACGGGTGGATCGGGGGGAAATCAGCCACGGCGGTCGGCCCTCTCCAACGCCCGCCACATGAGCTCTTTGAACCGGGCGAGGTCCAGGGCCAGGGCCACCTCCGCATTGGGCGGACGCCTCGTCACGCGGTACACGTCCACCACCGTGGCCCCTCGGGTTTGGACCCCGCAGAGCTCCACCTCCACGTGCAGGGGCTCCGTCGCCAGGACCCCGGGGTCGATGACCGCGGCCACCGCCAGGGGATCGTGGAGCGGGGCTCCCCGGATCCCCAAGAGCCTCTCGTTGGCCGCGGCGTAGAATTCGAGGAGGCCCGCGAACGTACGTCGCACTGGCCCGCCCCGGGCGAGTTGTGCGATCTCCTCCGGCGTGAAAAGGGCCCGGTTGGTCACGTCCAAGCCCACCATGGTGATGGGTATCCCCGAGGTGAACACGATGTGGGCGGCCTCGGGGTCCACATAGATGTTGAATTCCGCCGCCGGGGTGACATTCGATTCCCGGGCCGCTCCGCCCATGAGGACGATCCGCTCGATCCGCCTCGCGATGTCCGGGGCGAGGCGCAGGGCCAAGGCCACGTTGGTGAGGGGACCAGTGGGGATGAGAGTGACGGGCGCGGAGGACCCGCGGATGGCGCGGACGATGAACTCCACCGCGTGCTCCTCCCGGGGGCCGAACGCCGGTTCCGGGAGTTCGGCACCGTCGAGCCCGGATTCCCCGTGCACCTCGGGGGCGGTGATGAGCTCCCGGATCAGGGGGCGTTCCGCGCCGCGGGCCACCGGGACCTCCATCCCGATCAGGGTAAGGACCCGCAGTGCATTCCGGGTGGTCTTGTCCACCGTTTGGTTTCCCGCTACGGTGGTGATCCCGAGGAGCTCTATCTCCTCGGCGGCGCAGGCGAGCACGATCGCCAGCGCGTCGTCGTGCCCCGGATCGCAGTCCAAGATCACCTTCTTCGTGGCCTCCATTTGCGCTATGTTACAGGGAGCCGTGCCCTGGACGAAAGGTTGTGGAGGTATCCCGTGAAGATCGAGATAGCCGATGTGCTCGTGATCGGGACGGGGATCGCCGGGCTCGCGTGCGCCCTGCGCCTCGCCCGGGATAGGGAGCGCCGGATCGTCGTCATCACCCGCGAAACGGATCCCGAGGAGGGCTCCACCCGCCACGCTCAAGGGGGAATCGCCACCTTGGGGCCCGGGGATTCGGCCGAACTCTTTGTGGAGGACATCCTCAGGGCCGGGGCCGGGCTTTCCCTACGGCGGGCGGCGGAGATCGTGGCCCGCGAGGGGCCGGAGCTGGTGCGCCGGCTCCTCATCGAGGAGGCTCGGGTCCCCTTCGACCGTGCTCCCGGCGGCGATCTCCATTACACCCGGGAAGGGGGCCACACCGTTCCCCGGATCCTCCATGTGGGGGACCGCACCGGCGCCGCCATCGCCCGGGCGCTGCACGGGCTGCTGGCGGAGTTCCCCAACGTGAAGCTGGTGACGCGGGCCACCGCCGTGGACCTCATCACCTTCCCCCACCACGCCCGCGATCCCCTCACCGTATACGACCCCATCACCTGTCACGGGGCCTACGTGCTGGATCAAGGGACCGGGGAGGTCCACACCTATCTCGCCGGGGCCACGGTGCTCGCCACCGGTGGCCTGGGGCGGATCTACCGCTACACCACCAATCCCCCCGGGGCACGGGGGGACGGCCTGGCCATGGCCCACCGGGCCGGGGCCCGGGTGATCAACGCCGAGTACATCCAGTTCCACCCCACCACCCTCGCGGTCCCCGAGGGCGGTAACTTCCTCATCTCGGAGGCGGTGCGGGGGGAGGGGGGCAGGCTCCTCACGCCCGACGGGCGGCGCTTCATGGAGGAGTACGCCCCCGAGTGGGGGGACCTCGCCCCCCGGGACGTGGTGGCCCGGGCCATCCACCGCGAGATGACGCTCCGCGGCTACCCCCATGTGCTCCTGGACGTCTCGGGGATAAAGAACTTCGCCGAGAGGTTCCCCACCATCCACGCCAAGTGCCGCGAGGTGGGGATCGACGTGCCCGAAGAGCCGATCCCCGTGGTCCCCGCGGCCCATTACTCCTGTGGGGGGGTATGGACCGATGAGTGGGGCCGCACCACGATCAGGAACCTGTACGCGGTGGGCGAGGTGGCGTGCACCGGCCTCCACGGGGCGAACCGCTTGGCGAGCACCTCCCTCTTAGAGGGTCTCGTGTTCGGGGATCGGGCCGCGCGGGACATCGCCCGCACCAACCCAACCCCCATCTCCCCCCAGGAGGTGCCGCCCTGGGAGTACCCCACCGACGGCGTCCCCGCCGACCCCGCCCTCATCCACCGCGACTGGCGCTCCATCCAATACACCATGTGGTACTACGTGGGCCTTTCCCGGGACGCCCACAGGCTGGCGCGGGCGATCCGGGACCTCCGGCACTTGTGGGAGGACATCGTGGACTTCTACCGCCGGGCGAGGCTCACCGACGCCCTGTTGGGACTGCGTAACGGGGTGCAGGCCGCGCTGATCGTGGCCGAAGCCGCCTGGCACAACCGGACCTCCCGAGGGGTACACTTCCGCGAGGATTCCCCGGGGGGATCACGGGGGAACCGGCCCTCTTAGCCCGGGGAAGGGAGGCCCCTCCCTCACCCGATGTCTTCGTAGTGCTCCGGGGCTGGAGGCTCCTCCCGCGGCAGGGACTCGAGGTGTGGCACGGCATCGCCGAGGCCGTGTTCCACGGGATGGGGATATTCGGGTTCCCGCATGGCCCGGGGGACGAGTACGTTGGGAATCTCCTCCATGTTGACGTAATCGTCGGCCAGGCGGATGAGCTCCACCGACGTAGAGGCCCGCCCGGGGCCGATTATCGTCACCCGGATGCCCCTTCTGGAAAGGAACGATACCAGGGGCGCGAAGTCAGAGTCGCCGCTCACCAGCACCGCGTGGGAGATCCTCTCGGCGAGCAGCACGGCCTCGAGGGTGAGCTCCACGTCCATGTTGGCCTTGAGGCCCCCGTCGGGGTGCTCCCGGATGACCTTGGAGAGGACCCGGAACCCCATGAAGGCCAGCGCGTCGATGAGGCGGATGCGCCTGTCCTCGTCGCGCTTGTAAGGCACGAAGGCGATAAATTTGACCTCTTCTTTGGGGAGCTTGAAATGGTCCAACACGTAATCCTTGAGCGCGTCATACCGCACCCCGAAACCCTGACGCTCGAAGGTCTCCTGGACGTTCTGCACGTCCACGAACACCGCCATCTTTACCATTTTCAAACCTCCTTTGGAAAAATATGATAACGTTAAATTCCCGACCGCTCCCCACCTCGCTGGTGGGCCCGCCTGGAGTCGAACCAGGGACCTCACGCTTATCAGGCGTGCGCTCTGACCACCTGAGCTACGGACCCAACCGTTTCCAAATATAGCCCTCACGAAAATCCGGGTCAAGCTCGGCTATTCACGCCCCTTGCCCGCTTCCGCCCGGGGCACGGACTTGACAATGGAAAAATTTGGCCGTTAATTGTGGTCGCTATGGTCACCATCAAGGACATCGCCAAGGCCGCTGGGGTCTCGCCTTCCACCGTCTCCCGGGCCCTCAACGACTCCCCCCTCATCAAGCAGAGCACCAAGGACAGGATCAAGCGGCTCGCCGCGGAGCTGGGGTACGAACGGAACGAGCTCGCCCGCAGCCTCGTCAAGGGCAAGAGCCGAGCCCTGGGCCTCATCGTATCCGACATCACCAACCCCTTCTTCGCGGAGATCGCCAAAGGGGTGGAGGACATGGCCCAGGCCCGGGGCTACGGGGTGATCCTGTGCAACACCGGGGACGATCCCCGGCGGGAACGCGACTACGGCCTCCTCCTGCGCCGGAAGCGCGTGGACGGGCAGATCATCACCTCCGTGGCCCTGGAGGATCCCTTCCTCCTCGAGCTCCAGCGGGGGCGGATGCCGTTCGTGCTCGTCTCGCGCATCTCGAAGACGGTGGATGCCCCCTACGTGATCGTGGACGACCGCTTGGGGGCGCGCCTCGCGGTGGAACACCTGATATCCCTGGGGCACACGAGGATAGCCTGCATCAGCGGCCCCAAAGGGACCGAACCCGGCCACGTCCGGGCCGCCGCCTTCGCGGAGGTCCTCGCGGAGCACGGCCTCCGGGTCCCCCGCTCATGGGTGAAGCACACGGAGTTCACGTGGGAAGGTGGGGAGCGGGCGGCGCGGGAGCTTCTCGGGCGCCGGCGCCGGCCCACGGCGATCTTCGCCGCGAACGACCTCATCGCGCTCGGTGTCCTGGTGGCGGCGCACAAGCTGGGCATAGAGGTGCCCGGGGCACTCTCCGTGGTGGGATTCGACGACATCGCCTACGCCTCCCTGCCCCTCATCGAGCTCACCACCGTGGCCCAGCCCACCTACCGAATGGGGTACCTCGCGGCGGAGTGGCTGATCGACGTCCTGGAGGGGAAGCGCCGCAAGCGCTTGAGGAAGGTCCTCAAACCCCGTCTCGTCGTCCGGAGGACGACGGCTCCCCCCGCCTGACCCGACGATCTAGGTTCTGAGCTTCGGATCCGCGATATCCCGGAGCCCGTCCCCCAACATGTTGAACGCGAGGACCGTCACCAGGATCGCCGCGCCGGGGAAGACCGATACCCACCACGCATCGGTCAGGTGGTCGAGCCCCGTGCGGATCATGTTCCCCCAGGTAGGGGTGGGCGGGGACACGCCCAGTCCGAGGAAGCTGAGGTTGGCCTCGAGGCGAATGGCGGTGGCGGTCCAAAGGGTGCTCATCACCAGGACCTCGCCGAAGATGTTGGGGAGGATGTGACGGAAGAGGACCCGGATATCGCTGCACCCCACCGCCCGGGCGGCGTCCACGTAATCCCGTTCCCTGAGGGCGAGGGTAGGGCCATATGCGAGCCGAGCGAATCGGGGCGCCATGAGGATGGCGATGGCGAGGATCAGGTTGAAGAGCCCCGAGCCCAGGGCCACCATGATCATGATGCCCAATACCTCGTCCGGGAAGGACATCATCACGTCCACCGCCCGCATGATGAGGGTCTCCAACCGCCCGCCCCGGTAGGCCGCCACCATCCCCATGGCCGTCCCCAACACCATCCCCAGGAGAACCGAGCTTGTCCCCACGAGGAGCGAGATCCGTGCTCCGTAGATCACCCTGGAGAATACGTCCCTGCCGTAGAAATCGGTGCCGAAGATATGTGCCCCCTGGGGCGGCTGGAAGCGGTACCGCACGTTCTGGCGGACCGGGCTGTAGGGGGCGATGAGGGGGGAGAAGATCGCCACCCCGGCTACGCACACGGCGATCACGGCCCCGATGACCGCGGTGCGGTTCTTGAGGAAGGTGCGCAGGATGCGCTGGCGGGGGGTGATGCTCGAGTCGGGGGTGTTCTCCCCTCCTTTCCATATCCGCCGTGTCTTCCGGGGTCTCATCGGTACCTCACCCGGGGGTCGACCAGCCCGTAGGAGAGGTCGGTGAGGAGGTTGAGGACGATGACGAAGCCCGCGTAGATCACCATGATGGATTGGAGCGCGATGTAATCGCGTTGCATCATCGCTCCCACCATCAGCTTCCCCAGTCCCGGCCGGGAGAACACGATCTCGACCATGATGGAGCCGCCGATGAGGACGACGGAGTAAACCCCCACCACGGAGATGATGGGGATGAGGGCGTTTTTCAGGGCGTGGCGAAAGACGACGCCCGCCTCATGTAATCCCTTCGCCCGGGCGGTGCGCACGTAATCCTCGTTCAGGACGTTCAACATCGCCGAGCGGGACATCCGCGTGATGTAGGCGGTCATGATCAACCCCAGGGTGAGGGCGGGGAGGAACAGGTGTCGGAGCCGATCCACCGGATCCCCGGGCGTTCCCCCTCCCATCGTGGGAAACAGCCGCAGTTTGACCGCGAAGAGAAGCATGAGCAGGATGCCCAGATAGAACGAGGGGAAGGAGAGCCCGGCCAACGAGAGGGTCCGGCCGAGGTAGTCCGGGAGGCGGTTGCGCTTGAGGGCCGTGTACACCCCCAGCGGGACCCCGAGGATCACCCCGATCAGGATCCCCGTGAAGGTCAGCTCCAGGGTATAGGGGAGGGCGTAGGCCACCTGTTTCGCCACCGGGACCCCGCTTATGAGGGAACGTCCCAGGTCCCCCCGTGCCAGGCCCCACAGGAACTCCAGATATTGTTCCCACAGGGGCTTATCGAGGCCCATCCGCTTGCGCAGGGCGTCCACCGCCTCCTGGGAGGCGTAGTCCCCCAGGATCGCCCGTGCCGGGTCCCCGGGCGCCACCCGCACCAGGATGAAGACGATGGTGAGGACGATGAGGAGGATGGGGATCGAGATCAGGATCCGCCGCACCGCGTAGGCGAACATGGTGGATTAAAGAATAAGGGGGCGGGTCCGTGCCCGCCCCCTGCCCGCGTCCTCCCTCATCCCGCGATGTCGGTGAGCTCGTTTATCTGGGGGTAAAGGGCGAGGGTGGATTTGAGTTCGTAGCCGTAATCGACCTTCGGATTACGGGCATAGACGAACTTCTTGATGTAAAGCGGGTAAGCAGCCACAAGGGTCAGGATATCCTCGCAGGCCTCCTTCCAAAGCGCGACCTGCCTCTCGGAATCGAGCTCGGTGCGGGCGGCCTCGATCAACGGATCTATGGTCTCGATGACCCCGTCGCCGTCAGCGTCCACGCCCCCGAGGTGGGAGAAGTTGGTGTCGGGCTTCTTCCCGGTGACCACGATGGAATAGGAGTGATAGAAACGGGTGAGGAATACATCGGCGTTGGGCCTCCAGGCCACGTAAAGGACCATCGGGTTCACGTCCTGGCGGATCAAGGTGTGCATCGAGGAGTGGTCGACCACCTTGAGCTTCACGTCGATCCCGATCTCCGCGAGTTGGGCCTGGATGTTCTGCATCGGTATCAGGTACTCCGCCCGCTCCGAGATCACCACCTCGATGGAGAAGCCGTCCGGATAGCCGGCCTTCGCGAGGAGCTCCTTGGCCTTGGCCCTGTCCACATCGTAGCGGAGCGGCCCAACCTCATCGCACGTGAGTCCGCCCGGGAGAAGCGGCGGCACGGGCGAACACAGAGGGTCGGCGATATCAGGTCCCACGGTGTAGAGGAGTTCCTCGCGGTCCAATGCGTAGGCCACCGCCTCGCGTATGAGGAGCTTGTCGAACGGGGGCTTGGACATGTTGAAGTGCAGCACCGCGCACTCACCGGGGCCGAAGGTGTCCACCACCACCCCGGGCTTCGCCCTCATCTTCTCCACCCATGGCTGCTCCGGTGGGCCCTCGATGATGTCCACCTGGCCCGTCTCCAGGGCCGCCTCTCGGGCCGAGAGGCTGGGCATGTAGTAGACGATCACCCCGTCGAGCTTCGGCTTTCCTCGGAAATAACGAGGGTTCGCGACGAGGACCACTTTCTCCAAGGGCGAGTATTCCTTGAACATGAAGGGGCCTGTCCCCACCGGGTGGGTGCGGAAACCCTCGTCCCCGAGGGCCTCAACGGCCTTCTTGGACACGATGAAGCCGCCCGCGTAGTCGGCGAACTTGGGGAGCATGAGGCTGGGCGGGAGGGGCTTCTCCAGCTTCACCTGGACGGTGTACTTATCCACCGCCACGAAGGTCATCCCCGTGTACTCGCCGGCGTAGGCGGAGCGCCCGGGATCGGCGGCTTTCTGGAGCGAGTAAACCACGTCCTCGGAGGTGAGCTCGTACCCGTCTGGGTACCCCTCGAAGGGGTGGAAATAAACCCCTGGGCGCAGGTGGAAGGTCCAGGTCAAGCCGTCCTCGGAGACCTCCCAGCTCGTGGCGAGGTCCGGCTCGAACGGGGCGCTGATATCGCCGGGCTTGTAACGCACGAGACCGTTGAAGACCATGTCCACCACGGCCCGGTCCATGGTGGCGGCGGCGAGGTGGGGATCCAGGGTCTTGAGATCGGCGGCGTCGAAGGCTATGCGCAGGAATTTCCCCGCTCCGAAGGCCCCAAAGGTCCCTAAACATACGATCAACGCGAGAACCGCAAACCTCCGCATCTCACACCTCCTTTGTGCCCCAACTTGTCCGCCCACGATCTCCTGCCGCTATCACCCCCTTCACTTGGGTTCGAAAAGCATTTTATTGTCGCTACGCCCCCGCCGGCAACCGGATCGAGATTTCAGGGCTTCAACAGCCTGGTCACGAGCTCGGCCACCTGTGCGGGGGTGCGGGCCACGGGGATCCCGCGGGATTCCAAGGCTTTGGCCTTGGCCTCGGCCGTGCCCTCACTCCCGGAGATGATCGCCCCCGCATGGCCCATGCGCTTCCCCGGGGGCGCGGAGAAACCGGCGATGTAGGCCACCATGGGCTTCCCCAGCCGTTCGGCGGCGAACCGGGCCGCCTCCTCCTCCGCCGTCCCCCCGATCTCCCCCACCAACACCACGAGCTCGGTGACGGGATCCCGCGCGAAGAGCTCCAGGATGTCCACGAAGGAGCTCCCGATGATGGGGTCACCCCCGATCCCCACCACGGTGGACTGGCCGATCCCGGCCCGGGAAAGGTGTGAGGCGATCTCGTAGGTGAGGGTCCCCGAGCGGGAGACGATCCCCACCGGGCCGGGGGTGAAGACCTCCCCGGGCATGATCCCCACCTTGCACTTCCCCGGCGAGATCACCCCCGGACAGTTCGGGCCGATGAGCCTGACGCCGTAGAGCTTGAGGAGGTGGTAGACCCTGAGCATCTCGTGCACTGGGATCCCCTCGGTGATCGTCACGATCAGGGGGATGCGGGCGTCGGCCGCCTCGAGGATCGCGTCCGGGGCGAACCGGGCGGGGACGAACACGATGGAGGCGTTTATCTTGGGATGTTCTCGGAGGGCCTCGTCCACGGAGTCGTAGACCGGGACTCCCTCCACCTCCTGCCCCCCCTTCCCCGGGGTGACCCCGGCCACGACCTTGGTGCCGTACTCGAGCATCCTCTTGGTGTGAAAGGAGCCTTCGCTTCCGGTGATCCCCTGAACCAGGAGCCGCGTGTTACTATCGACCAGGATCGCCAACTTTCCCCCTTTCCGTGCGGTTGCATTGTAGCGGCTACCGCCGGATTCGGGGGTCCTCAACGTGGTGACTGTGCGCTTCCTCCGGGCGCGGGTTCCGACCGCGGGCGAACTCCACCCGCTGGATCCCGGTGGGGTGGTCGCCAAAGGGGATACCGAAGCCCACCACCGGTTTTTTTCAAGCATTTATCTCAGCTCGAAGTTTATCCTGTAGTCGCTCAGAAGCTTTTCGATCTCGCGCCGTTTTTCCTCGGGGAGTCCTCCCTCCACTTCCACTATCAGGGTGAACTTTCCGGGAAGGCCTTGGAGCTGGTCCAAGAGCTCCCGCAGGGGGTAAAGGTGCCGCAGCTCGGTGGTACAGCGGAGGACCTGCGGGCCGGAAGGCTCAGGAGTTTCCTTTGCCTTTTCCTCCCGGGGTTCTGCTCCCTCGAGCTCCTTCAGCTTACTTCCGGATACCAATAAGACCTCTTCCCGTTTCACGTCCTCCACTCGAGAGGGCGGGATCGGCTCCTTCTTGTGGGCATCCTTTTTTACGATGCCGAAGAGCCCGGCGCTTCCCCCCGCGGCGATGGCCTCGCGGAGGACCTCTTCGCCGAAAAGAAGCGGCAGTCCAGGTTGCTGCCAGAAGGTCTCCCATAGTCTCTGGTAGGGGAGCTCTTCGCTGACCCCCTCCTTCCACACTTTCTCCACCAGGTATTTGGGATCGAGTTTCTCCAGGAGCTGTCCCTCTTCTTTCAGCAGGGCCCACGCGTATTCGGAGATGGTCTTGGCCAGGACCAGTTCCCGGCGGCGCCGCGGGGAGACCTCGGATACCGTGTCCGGGGGATGGGGGCGGAAGACCCGGGAGTAGGCCCGGCGGAGGGTCTGCTGGAGCGTCTCCTCTTGATCTTTGAGGCGCCTTTCCACCTCCCGGCGTTCCTCGGCCTCGAGGGTCTTGAAATCGGTGGAGTCCTTCAGGGCTTTCAGAGCAAGGAGCTTGCGTGCCTTGGCTTTTGCCTCCGAGATCAAAGCCCTGTCCGGGACCACGAACACCAAGGCGTTGCGGTGCACGCGGGGCATCTCGCCGTGCTGTCGCAGTATCTCCTCCATCCACGCCCGCTCGTCCCCCGTTTTCCACGGCACAAGCACCAAAACCGGCTCCGCCCGGTCCATCACTGCGGAACTTCCCTCAGGGAGGACGGCCAGGTGGAACCCGGTCTTATGGCGGCCCGCCACCGCCTCGAGCTGGGAAGAAAGCTCCGTTTCTACCTCCTCCTCGCCGATGGAGAGCTCGAAATCGCGGAGCATCTTGTTGAGGTTCGGTTTGGTCTGGAAACGGTACTTGCGATCGCGGTAGACGAGATACCAGAACTGGTCGCGCATCCGGCTTAAGACCTCCGCCACCATGGCGGGGT
>JAJRVI010000077.1 GCA_024277405.1 Fidelibacterota bacterium | reverse complement strand
CGATGTCCTCATCACTTCGGACATCCGGGGAATCCCCTCCCACGGGATAAACCGCCTCAAGATGTACTACGATCGCATAAAACAGGGGATCCTCTCACCCATCACCCACTTCGAGATCGTGAAGGAAACCGCGACCACCGCGGTGGTGGACGGCCATCACGGCATGGGACACGTGATCGGCTACAGGTCCATGCGACTCGCCATGGAGAAAGCCAGGGAGTACGGGATGGGGGCGGTGGCGGTGCGGAACTCCTCCCACTTCGGCATCGCCGGTTACTACGCCCTCATGGCGGCGGAGGCAGGGATGATCGGGATGGCCTTCACCAACGCCCGGCCCTCGGTGGCCCCCACCTTCTCGGTGGAGCCCATGTTCGGCACGAACCCCATCGCCTTCGCCTGCCCCACCGATGAGCCGTTTCCCTTCTGCTTCGATGCCGCCACCTCCATCACCCAGCGGGGGAAGATCGAGGTCCTGGCCCGGCTGGGAAAGCCGACCCCGGCCGGGTGGGTCATCTCCCGCTCCGGGGAGCTCGCCACCGACACCGAGGCCATCCTGCGGGGCATCCCCACCGGGGAGTACGCCCTGCTCCCCCTGGGCGGGGCCGGGGAGGAAATGGGGGGCCACAAAGGGTACGGCCTCGCGGTGATGGTGGAGATCCTGTGTGCGGCGCTTCAACACGGGGCATTCCTCAAGGACCTCTCCGGCCTCGATGAGTACGGGAACCCCCGTCCCCACCAGCTCGGCCACTTCTTCATGGCCATCGATATCGGTCACTTCGTCCCCCTGGAGGATTTCAAGCGGACCGCGGGGGCGATCCTGCGAGCCCTCCGGGCGGCGGAGGTGGCCCCGGGGGCCGAGCGTATCTATACCGCCGGCGAGAAGGCTTACCTCGCGACGGTGCGTGCCCACGAGCAAGGTATACCCATAAATGAGGATCTACAGCGCGATATAAAGTTCCTCCGCGAGGAGCTGGGGCTCTCCGGTTTCGATTTCCCCTTCTGAGACCAACTGGCCGGCCAGGGGAGATGGTCCCCTCTTACGGGGACCGGGTGACCATAGTGTGAAGACGGGTTGCCTTTGAGCAAAGGTACCATTCGGGTTTGGTTGACCTAGGGATGTATTTCTTCCTGATCCTGTTTTTTATAGGCACATACGTGATCGGCTGTGGGGCCCAAGAGCTCGCGGGAAGCCTCACGGCGGATCTTTCCTGGTCCCCGGCCTCCGCCGATTTCTCCCTGTTCGCCATCTACGACCTCGGGGTCTATTGGGATGAGATCAAGATGGGCGTGCGGTTGAAGCTGGAGGAGGACGCCCTATCGGAGGTCCGGTTGGGCCTACGGTGGTACCGGCGCCCTTACAGGCTCCAGGGGAGGGCGACGTTCGCGGGGACGGCGTTGGAAAAGGCCGAGCTCGAGGCGCGTTATTGGGAGACGCCGTGGATGCTCAAGCTGAAAGGGTCCTTCTCCTCGGAGGAAGCGCTTTCCCTCGAGTTTTTGGGCACATATGAGGATGAAGGGGTCGCAGCCGAGTGTTATTTGACGTTCGGGGATCCCCTCTCGCTGGCGGCGTACGAAGGGAAGATGGGATTCCGCTTTCCTACAGGGTGGGAGCTCATGCTCCGCGTGAAAGGGGAAGGAATACCGCCCGTGTCCTACATCGAGCTCAAGGGTCCAACGCCGTGGGGGAGGTTGGATTTGAGGTGCCGGGATCTCTCCCCCACGTACATCGAGCTCCGCCGGGAGTGGAGTTGGCGTGGATGGGACAACGAACTGACCGCCGCCTTCGATGTCGACCTTCGGGAGCTCAGCCTGGAGGGACGGAGCACCCGCATGTGGTCTAACGAGGGGGGGTGGGGAGCGAGGTGGCGTGTCGTCCCGATGCCGGCCTTCGACCTCGAAAAATTCGACGTGTTCTTCTTCGACCGGTCCTGGAAACTGGTGCTCAAGGCCATCGGACGCGAGATCTGGTTCAAAGCCCGATATGAATTGCCGCAAGACGCTTTCCTCAACGCGGAGATCGACCTCTATCCCGAGGGGTGGGAGGCCGAAATGTGGATCGAGGGGACTCTGGGGGAGGTGGAGTGGACCCTGGGTTGTTATCTCTATGACGAACGAATAGACGAGCTGTATATGGAGCTCTACCTTGAGTTCTAACGCTTGTGGAGCTTCTTCTGGATGTGTGAAGACACTATAATTTATTAGGAGGTGAGGGTTTATGAGACGGAGTATGGTCCTTCTCGCCCTCGTTGCTCTGACGGTGACGTGTTGCTTCCCCGTCGGCGCGCTGGCGGCGAAGGGCGGCACGGGGGTGAAGGTGAGGGCACGTGTCGGAGGCCAGATCATCATCGAGATCGCCAGCGGCGAGGAGATCAACTTCGAGGTCGATCCCATCATGAACCCCGAGGACACCGCCGCCACGGAGATCGTCGTGAGGACCAACGCGGCCAAGTATTCCATCATCGCCGAGTTCGGCGAGTTCCTCATCGGCGATTACGATCTCATCGCTCACGGCAAATTCTTCGTGCGCTCCAAGGCCCCGGGGACGGGGAAGGCCATCGAGGAGTGGACCGTTCCCAAGGGCCAGGTGGTGATCCTGAACTTCT
>JAJRVI010000076.1 GCA_024277405.1 Fidelibacterota bacterium | reverse complement strand
GGGGTTGACCTTTCTCTACCTATGGCTCAACTCACGGGCAATCATCCTGCGCCGCGACCTGGCCACGCTCTCCCTGGAGGTCCAGGATCTGGAGAAGGAGGTCCTCTCGCTGGAGTACCACGTGAACCGGGCCTTCTCCGCGGAGAGGTTGCAGGCGAAGGCCGCGGAGTTCGGGATGGCCCCGCTGCCGGAGGACCACATCATCCGCCTGCGGACCAATGCGGGGGGAGATAGCGATTAGGCGCGCCACGTTCGTCTTCGCCCTCCTGGGGATCGGAGCCCTGGCCGTCGTCGCCAAGCTGTTCCAAGTACAGGTGGCGGAACACGCTTACTGGGCCAGGCTCGCCCGCGCGATCCAGGAGGAAGCGGTCACGCTCCCCGCGCAGCGGGGCACGATCTACGACCGGAACGGCCTCCCCCTCGCTTACGACGTGCCCGCATACGATATCGCCCTGGACAACTACCACATGACGAAGCCCGAGATCCTGGTGGAACTCCTGGCCGAGATCCTGGGCATCCCCGAAAAGAAGGCAACGGAGATCGTGTACCGCGAGGGCTACTTCACGTGGGTCAAGCGCAGGGTCGACCGGAGCGCAGGGGATGAGCTCCGTCGGAAGGCCGAAGAGCTGGGGGTGAAGGGACTCCTCTTCTTCGACACGTGGAGGCGCGCGTATCCCCAGGGCCTATACGCCCTGGACATCGTCGGGGTCGTGGGGGTGGATGGGAAGGGCCTCGAGGCACTCGAGTACGCCTTCAACGATGAGCTGGAGGGGCAGGAAAAGGTGCTACGCTTGGTGCGGGGACGGGACGGGATGGTGTACGAATACTGGGTGGAGAAACGTGGTCAAAAGGGCAAGGATCTCCACCTCACCCTCGACGCTCGGATCCAGCGCATATGCGCGGAGATGCTCGACCGAGGGGTCGAGGAGTTCAAAGCGAGGCGCGGTTTCGCGGTGGTATTGGACCCACGCACCGGTGAGATCCTCGCGCTGGCCCAGTCCCCCCGGACGACCCCGGATGACCCCGATCCCTCCCTCCTCCACTCCTGGGCGATAACCGATCCCTTCGAGCCCGGTTCCACCTTCAAAGCCTTGGTGGGTACGGCGGCCCTGGACCTCGACCTCGTAAGGCCATTCGACATATTCGACGCTCGTTCCCCCATCTATGTGGATGGGCAACCCATAAGGAACGCGATGGGGAAATCCTATGGATCCTCGTATTTCTGGAGAGGAATTACCCTGTCGATCAACACGGTGCTCGTCCAGGTAGCCCTTAAGTTGGGGATAAAACGGACATGGGAATATCTCCGGAAATTCGGGATCGGGGAGCCCACCGGGGTGGAGCTCCCCGGCGAGGCCTCGGGTACACTGCGACCCCCCGACGAATGGACCCGGGTGGACCTAGCCAACGCATCCTTCGGCCAGGGCGTGTCGGTGAACGGGCTCCAGCTCGCCCGGGCGTTCTGTGCCATCGCCGCCGATGGCCGGCTCCCCGCGGTCCATCTCCTGCGGGATGGCGGGGGGAATCCGCGCGAGGTGGCTTCGGAGAGGGCCTGCTACACCATGCGGGAGATGCTGCGCCTGGCCGTCATGTGGGGCACCGGGAAGCAGGCGAACGCCCCCGGCTTCGAGGTGGCGGGGAAGTCGGGCACCGCCCAGAAGCCCCGCGAGGACGGGAAGGGGTATTACAAAGACAGGGTCATGGGCGCCATGGCTGCCTTCTTCCCCTGGTACGACCCTGACTACGTGATCCTGGTGGTCTACGACGAGCCCAGCGTGTGGCCCAACTGGGGCGGGTCCACCGCCGGGCCCACGGTGAAGTGGATCATCGAGGAGATGTACCGCCAAGGGCTTATAAGCCCGTATCCCCACCGGGAGACAAGCATCGAAAACGATCCGAGGTTGAATGGGTACTGATCCAATAGGGTCCCGGTGCCCGCACGACGGCCCCGTGGCCCAGACGCCGCATCGTGGGGCGACTATCCGGGTCCATGGGTTTGAAGAGATGTGTTTGCCCGGGGGTCCGGGGAGAGACACCCCGAATGCGGGTAAAGGAACGATAGGGGGAGAGCCTTTAGAATAGCGTGTGAAAGGAGTGGAAATGAGGATGATCGACCTCATCGAGAAGAAACGCGACGGGATCCCCCTCTCCTCCGAAGAGATCCGCTGGATGATCGAGCGGTACGTCGCCGGCGAGATCCCCGACTACCAGATGGCCGCCTTCCTCATGGCGGTCTATTTCCGGGGGATGACCGAGGAGGAGATGGTGGCCTTCACCGCCGCCATGGCCGAGAGCGGCGACCGGGTGGACCTCTCGGAGGTTCCCGGGGTCAAGGTGGACAAGCACTCCACCGGCGGCGTGGGGGACACGGTCACCCTGATCCTGGTCCCCCTCATGGGGGCAGCGGGCTACGTGGTGGCGAAGCTCTCCGGGAGGGCTCTGGGACACACCGGAGGGACCATCGACAAGTTCGAGTCCATCCCCGGGGTGCGCACCGACCTCTCCCCGGACGAGATCATCGATCAGGCCAAACGGATCGGGGTGGTGATCGCCGAACACACCCAGGATGTGGCCCCGGCGGACAAGCTCCTCTACGAGCTCAGGGACGTCACCGGGACGGTGCCCTCCCTCCCCCTGATCGTGGGCTCGGTGCTTTCGAAAAAGATCGCCGGTGGGGCTGACCTTATCGTTTTGGACGTGAAATGCGGCGACGGCGCCTTCATGCGCACCTTGGACGAGGCCCGGGAGCTCGCCGAGGCC
>JAJRVI010000075.1 GCA_024277405.1 Fidelibacterota bacterium | reverse complement strand
TCCGGGAGCTCACCTCCCTCTCCCGGGTCGTGGCGGAGCTCGCCAACATGCCCCATGCCCCTTACCAACCCTACGTGGGCCGGTCCGCCTTCGCCCACAAGGGGGGGATCCACGTGGACGCCCTCCGCAAGGTCCCCAGAAGCTACCAGCACATCGAGCCGGAGCGCGTGGGGAACCGCGCCCGGGTGCTGGTCTCGGAGCTCGCGGGGAAGGCGAACGTGGAGGCCAAGGCCGCGGAGCTCGGGATCCCCCTGCCGGAAGAGGAGGCGCGGCGGGTGGTGCGGGCGGTGAAGGAGCTGGAGGGGAAGGGGTTCCAGTTCGAGGGGGCGGAGGGCTCCTTCGAACTGCTTCTGCGCCGCTCGCGGCCCGATTACGAGCCGCCCTTCGAGCTCCTGGATTTCCTGGTGTTGGTGGAGAAGCGCGTGGGCAAGGAGATCCTCGCCGAGGCCACGGTGAAGGTCCGGGTGGGGGACGAGGTGATGCACACCGCGGCCGAGGGGAACGGCCCCGTGCACGCCCTGGATCAGGCGATCCGCAAGGCCCTCCTCCCGTTCTACCCAGGCCTCCAGCGGGTGCGGCTCACCGACTACAAGGTGCGGATCCTGAACGAGGGGGCGGGGACCGAGGCCACCGTCCGGGTCCTGATCCTCGCCTCCGACGGGGAGCACTCCTGGGCCACGGTGGGGAGCTCCCCCAACATCATCGAGGCCAGTTGGCAGGCGCTGGCCGACAGCCTCGAGTACCCCCTGGTGCGGCGCTGGATCTAACCGAAGGAGGTGATGTGGATGGGACTTCGGTGGGAGGCAAGGTACTGATCTTCGACACGACCCTCAGGGACGGGGAGCAGACCCCGGGGGTCTCGTTCACCCCGGAGGAGAAGCTCCGGATCGCGCGGCAGCTGGCGCGACTTCGGGTGGACGTGATTGAGGCGGGGTTCCCGGCGGCCTCCCCCGGGGACCTCGAGGCGGTGCGGCGGATCGCCCTGGAGGTGGAGGGGCCGGTGATCTGCGCCCTGGCCCGGGCGGTGGAGGCGGACATCCGCGCCGCTTGGGAGGCGATCCGCTACGCCGAGCGCCCCCGGATCCACGTGTTCATCGCCACCTCCGATGTGCACCTGCGCCACAAGCTCAAGCTCTCCCGGGAGGAGGTCCTGGCGCGGGCCCGGGAGATGGTGGCCTACGCCAGGTCCCTTTGCCCCGACGTGGAGTTCTCCCCCGAGGACGCCTCCCGCACCGATCCCGCGTTCCTCCGCGAGGTCCTGGAGGCGGCCATCGATGCCGGGGCCACCACGGTGAACATCCCCGACACCGTGGGCTACGCGATCCCGGCGGAGTTCGGGGACCTCATCCGGGGGATCGTGGAGGGGGTGCCCAACATCGACCGGGCGGTGATCTCCGTCCACTGCCACGACGACCTGGGCCTGGCGGTGGCCAATTCGCTGGCCGCGGTGGCCGCAGGGGCGCGGCAGGTGGAGTGCACCGTGAACGGCCTGGGGGAGCGGGCCGGGAACGCGGCCCTGGAAGAGGTGGTCATGGCCCTCTCGGTGCGGCGGGACCTGTTCGGGGTGGAGCTGGGGGTGGACACGACCCAGATCGCCAAGACCAGTCGCCTGGTGAGTTCCATCTCCGGGGTGGCGGTACCCCCCAACAAGGCCATCGTGGGGGCCAACGCCTTCGCCCACGAGTCCGGGGTGCACCAGGACGGGGTCCTGAAGGAGCGGACCACCTACGAGATCATCGATCCCCGCACGGTGGGGATCACCAGGAGCGAGCTGGTGCTGGGGAAGCTCTCCGGCCGCCACGCCCTGAGGGAGCGGCTCCGGGCCCTGGGGTACGAGCTCTCCGATGAGGAGCTGGAGCGGGTGTTCTCCCGGTTCAAGGAGCTCGCCGACGTGAAGGAGGTGAGCGAGGCCGACCTCGAGGCCATCGTGGCCGACGAGCTCTTCCGTCCCCCCGAGATCTACCGCCTGGAACAGGTGCAGGCGGTGTGCGGGGACAAGGGGATCCCCACCGCCACGGTGGCCCTGCGGGCCCCCGACGGCAGGATCCTGGTGGACTCCAACCACGGCACCGGGCCGGTGGACGCCGTGTACCGGGCCATCAACCGGATCGTGGGGGAGGAGCCACGCCTGATCGCGTTCTCCATCAAGGCCATCACCGGGGGCCTTGACGCCATCGGCGAGGTCTCCATCACGGTGGAATCCCCCGATGTCAAGGGCGAGAACGGGAAGCCCCGGATATTCAGCGGGCAGGGCGCCTCCACCGACATCGTGGTGGCGAGCGCCAAGGCGTACATGAACGCGCTCAACAAGCTCCTCGCGGCGAAGGAGGGCAAATGAATCCCCGACGCGCTTTGCCGGTCGGACGCCGTAGGCCCCGGAGGATCTGCGTCATCGAGGGCGACGGGATCGGTCACGAGGTGATCCCCGTGGCGGTGAGGGCGCTGCGGGCGGTGGCCCCGGACCTCGAGTTCGTGGAGGCCGAGGCGGGGTTCGAGTGCTTCGAGAGGCGCGGGGTGGCGATCCCGGAGGAGACCTGGGACGCCATCGAGGGCTCCGATGGGATCCTCTTCGGGGCCATCTCCGCTCCCTCCGAGGATGTCCCGGGGTACGAGCCGGCGATCCTGACCCTGCGGCAGCGGCTCCGCCTCTACGCCAACCTCCGCCCCACCGTGTCCCCGCCCCTCCCCGGGCTCAGACAGGGCGTGGACCTCCTCATCGTGCGGGAGAACACCGAGGGGCTCTACGTGCGCACCGAATGGGGCGACGGTGAGTCCGCCGTGGCCCTGCGGGTGATCACCCGGAAGGCCACGGAGAGGATCGCCCGGGTGGCGTTCGCCCTCGCCCGCAAGCGCCGCAAGCTGGTCACCGTGGTACACAAGGCCAACGTCCTCAAGCGGACCTGCGGCCTCTTCCGGGCCGTGGCCCTGGAGGTGGCGCGGGAGTACCCGGACGTGCAGGTGGAGGAGATGCTGGTGGACGCCATGGCCATGCGGCTCGCCGTGGAGCCCGAGCGGTTCGACGTGGTGCTCACCCCGAACCTCTTCGGGGACATCCTCTCCGACGAGGCGAGCGTGTGGGGCGGGGGGCTGGGGATGGCCCCCTCCCTGAACCTGGGGGAGGGTCCCCCCCTGGCGGAGCCGGTGCACGGCTCGGCTCCGGACATCGCCGGGAGGGGGATCGCCAACCCCGTGGCCGCGCTCCTGTCGGCAGCGATGCTCCTGGGGACCGGCCTCGGGCGGGAGGAGGGGGCGCGGAGGCTGCGGGAGGCGGTGTGGGCGGTCCTCGCGGCCGGGTACCACACCCCCGACCTCCCCGGGGAGGAGGGGAAGACGGTGTCCACCGCGGAGTTCGGGGAGCGCGTGTGCGGCGAACTCGAGGGGTAGACGATGGGGATGACCCTGGCGGAGGCGATCATCGCGCGGCACGCCGGGAGGCCGGTAGCGGCGGGGGAGTTCGTGGAGGTCCCGGTGGACATCGTCCTCGCCAACGACATCACCGCGCCCCTGGCGATCCGGGCCTTCCGCGCCCTCGGGGCGGAGCGGGTCTTCGACCGGGAGCGGGTGGCCCTGGTCCCCGACCACTTCACCCCCAACAGGGACGTGAGGAGTGCCGAGCAGTGCCGCGTGGTGCGGGAGTTCGCGAGGGCACAGGGGATCGTCCACTACTTCGAGGTCGGCCGCGGGGGGATCGAGCACGTCCTGCTCCCCGAGCGGGGGCTGGTCCTCCCCGGGGAGATCGTGGTGGGCGGGGACTCCCACACCTGCACCTACGGGGCCCTGGGGGCCTTCGCCACCGGGATGGGGTCCACCGACATCGGCTACGCCATGGCCACGGGGAGGACCTGGCTCCGGGTGCCCCGGACCATCCGAGTGGAGCTGACGGGACGGCTCCCCCGGTGGGCCATGGGGAAGGACCTCATCCTCCACCTCATCGGACGGGTGGGGACGAGCGGCGCCAACTGGTGCGCGTTCGAGTTCGGGGGGAACGTGGGGGCCCTGCCCCTGGACGATCGGTTCACCGTGGCCAACATGGCGGTGGAGGCCGGTGCCACGGCGGGCCTCTTCCCCCCGGACGACGAGGTCCTCGCGTACCTCGAGGGCCGCGCGGCCCGGCCGTTCGCGCCCGTGTACCCCGATCCCGACGCGCGCTACGCCGAGGCCATCGAGGTGGACCTGGGGGATCTGCGCCCCCTGGTGGCCCGGCCCCACTCCCCGGCGGACGTGGTCCCGGTGGAGGAGCTCGCGGGGCTCCCCATCGATCAGGTGGTGATCGGGAGCTGCACCAACGGGCGCTGGCGGGACCTCCTCGCCGCCGCGGAGGTCCTCCGGGGGAGGAAGGTACACCCCGACGTGCGCTGCATCGTGATCCCCGGGACCCAGGAACTGCACCTCCGGGCGGTGCGGGAGGGCCTGGCCCGGGTCTTCCTCGAGGCGGGGGCGGTCCTCTCCACCCCCACCTGCGGGCCGTGCCTGGGGGGGCACATGGGGGTCCTGGGGGCGGGTGAGCGGTGTGTCTCCACCACCAACCGCAACTTCCGCGGCCGGATGGGTCACCCCGAGAGCGAAGTGTACCTCGCGAACCCGGCGGTAGCGGCGGCGTCGGCGGTCCGGGGGCGGATCGCCTCGCCGGAGGAGATCCTGGGGAAGGGGGGAGGATGATCGTTCAGGGACGGGCGTTGGTCGTGGGGGATGACGTGGACACCGACGCCATCATCCCCGCCAAGTACCTGGTGACGGCCGATCCGGCGGAGCTCGGCCGCCATTGTCTCGAGGGCCTCGACCCGGGCTTCCCGGGGAGGATCAGGCCGGGCGATATCCTCGTGGCGGGGAAGAACTTCGGCTGCGGCTCCTCCCGGGAGCACGCCGTCCTGGCCCTCCGGGGGGCGGGGATCGCGTGCGTGGTGGCGGTGAGCTTCGCCCG
>JAJRVI010000074.1 GCA_024277405.1 Fidelibacterota bacterium | reverse complement strand
GGTCACGAGCCCTCCACCGCCGCCTCCTCCCTTTCCTCGGCGGGGGCGAAGCCCACCTGGCGGGAGGCCTTGCGGAGCTTCTTCTGCAGGCCCCGGTAATAGGCGTCGAGCTCGGGGGAGACCGAGGGGGGCGTCTGGGCCAACGCCTCCTCGAAGTGCTTCATCCTGACCTCGGTGGCGGCGATGTCCTCCCGTAGGGCCAACCGCCCGGCCTTGCGGCATACCTCGGCGATGTCGGCGCCAGAATAGCCCTCGGTGCGGCGGGCGAGTTCCTCCAGGTCCACATCCGGGGCCAGGGGCATCTCCCGGGTATGGACCTTGAAGATCGCGAGTCGCGCCCTGTAGTCCGGGACCGGCACGTAGATGATCTCGTCGAACCGCCCGGGGCGAAGGAGCGCGGGATCGATGATGTCGGGGCGGTTGGTGGCCCCGATCACCACCACCCCCCGGAGCTCCTCCAGCCCATCGAGCTCGGACAACAACTGGTTCACGATGCGCTCCGTCACATGGGGCTCCCCCATGGCGGTGCCGCGGCGGGGAGCGAGGGAGTCGAGCTCGTCCAGGAAGATCACCGCCGGGGCCACCTGCCGCGCCCGGCGGAAGACCTCCGCGATCCGCTGCTCCGACTCCCCGTACCACTTGGATAGGAGGTCCGAGCCCTTGGCGGCGATGAAGTTGGCCTGGGACTCGGTAGCGACGGCCTTGGCCAACATCGTTTTCCCCGTGCCCGGGGGGCCGTAGAGGAGGATCCCCTTGGGGGGCGTGATGCCCAGTCTCCGGAAGGCATCGGGGTTCTTGAGGGGGAGCTCCACCGCCTCCCGCAGGAGCTGCTTCACCTCCTCCAGGCCGCCGATGTCCTCCCAGCGCACCCGGGGGACCTCGATGAGCACCTCCCGCATCGCCGAGGGGCGCACCTCCTTCAGGGCCCGGTCGAAGTCCTCCCGCTTCACCACGAGCTCGTCCAGGACCTCCTTGGGGATCGTCTCCTGGTCGAGGTCGATCTTGGGGAGGACCCGCCGCAGGGCGTTCATGGCCGCCTCCCGGCACAGGGCGGCGAGATCGCTCCCCACGAACCCGTGAGTGAGGTCGGCGTACTCGTCCAGGTTCACGTCGGGGGCCAGGGGCATCCCCCGGGTGTGGATCATGAGGATCTCCTTGCGGCCCTCCCTGTCCGGGGGCCGGATCTCGATCTCCCGGTCGAACCTGCCGGGGCGCCGCAGCGCGGGATCGATGGCGTCGATGCGGTTCGTGGCCCCGATCACGATCACGTTCCGCCTCTCCTTGAGGCCGTCCATCAGGGTGAGGAGCTGGGCCACCACCCGCCGTTCCACCTCCCCCGTGACCTCGGACCGCTTGGGCGCGATGGAGTCGAGCTCGTCGATGAAGATGATCGCGGGGGCGTTCTTCTCCGCCTCCTCGAAGATCTGCCGCAGCCGCTCCTCCGACTCCCCGTAGTAGCGGGACATGATCTCGGGGCCGTTGATGGCGATGAAGTGGGCCTCGGTCTCGTGGGCCACGGCCTTGGCGAGGAGGGTCTTGCCCGTCCCCGGGGGCCCCCAGAGGAGCACCCCCTTCGGCGGCTCGATCCCCAGCCGGTCGAAGAGCTCCGGCTTCTTGAGGGGGAGCTCCACCATCTCCCGGATCTTGGGGATCACGTCCTTCATCCCGCCGATGTCCTCGTAGGTCACCTCGGGGACGGCCCGGCGCTCCTCCGCCTCCACGTACTCCGGCAGGAGTTCGATCTCGGTGTTGGGGGTGATCCGCACGATCCCCGCGGGCGTGGTCCGCACGACCTTGAGGCGGATCTCGCCCAGGCCGAACGCGGCGAACTCGAAGAACTCGCGGAAGATCCTCTCGGTGAGGAGGTCCCCGCCGAAGGGGGATTCCGGGGGACGCATGGAGGTGGTGGAGATCACGTCCCCGACGTGGACCACCCGACCCACGAGCACCGCGCGGAGGTTCTCCGGAGAGGCGATGAGCCGGAGCCCCCTACGCGCCGGGGCCAGGGTGATGTGGGTCGCCTCCTTCCACCTGGCCTTCTGGACCTCCACCGTGTCGCCGATGCTCGTCCCGGCGTTGGAGCGCAGGAGCCCGTCAAGGCGGATGATGTCGACCCCCTCGTCCTGGCGGTAGGCGGGGGCGGCGATGGCCCCCGTGAGGCGGCTCCCCTTGATGGCCACCGGTTCCCCGGGTTGGACACCAAGCTTGTGCAGATGTGACCGGGAGAGCCTCGCTATCCCACGACCCACGTCCTGTTGGTATGCCTCGGCGACCTTCAGCCGGAGGGTCACGGCTTCTTTCTCTTCGCGGTTGGGTTTCCTCGGCATGCTTTGCCTCCTTACAAAAAAGATGATATCAAGTGCGCTCGCGCTCTGCCACAATGATCCACGCGGTATAATCTGATGCCATGCGGCTTTTCTTCTGTGTGGAACTCGAGGACGACGCGAAGCGCGAACTGGGGGCCCTGATCGAGAGGCTCCGCCCCCGTTGCGGGCACGCGAAGTGGGTGGCCCGGGATAATCTCCACCTCACCGTCCGTTTCCTCGGGGAGGTGGACGAGCGCCGTCTCGGTGAGCTGGAGGCATTGGCCAGGGAGGTGGCCCGGGAGTTCTCCCCTTTCACGCTCGAGCTCGATATGCTCTCCGCCTTTCCCAGCCCACGCCGGGCCCGGGTCCTCTGGGTAGGACCCCGGGGGGACGCGGGGGAATTCGTCGCCCTCATGAGGGCCGTGGAGGACCGGGTACGTTCGCTCGGATTTCGGCCCGAGATCAAGGAACCGAAGGCGCACGTGACCCTCGCGCGGTTCAAGGTCCCCCGGGATCTGAGTGAAATCATCGGGAAAGCCGACCTGAAGCGCCCGTTGAGGGTGGACGTACGTACCCTGACGCTGATGCGATCCGAGCTCCGCCCCGAAGGCCCCATCTACACCCCCGTGTTCCGTGTTCCCCTGGGAGGGAACTGATGCCGTACGAGATCCTGGAACACGAGGCCGACGCTGGGGTGCGGGGGATCGGGGAGACCCTGGAGGAGGCGTTCTGCGAGGCCGCCCGAGGGATGTTCTCCCTGATGGTGGACCTGGAGGCGGTGCGGCCGGAGCGGGGGGTCCCGGTGAGGGTGGAGGCCGAGACCCCCGAGATGCTCTTCGTCTCCTGGCTCGGGGAGCTCCTCGCCCTCAGGGATCTCGAGGGGATGGTCTTCTCCCGCTTCGAGGCGACGATCTCCCGGGAGGGAGGCCGCTGGGTCCTCGAGGGCAAAGCCTACGGGGAGCCCCTGGATCCCCGGCGCCATAAACCCGCCGTGGAGGTGAAGGCCGCGGCCTACTACGGGGTTAAGGTGGGGAAGGACGACGGGCGTTATATCGCCCAGTGCGTGGTGGACCTGTGAAGGAGGGGAGGATGGAGGTGCGGAAGGTAAGCGATTACGAGTGGGAGATCCCCAAGAGCGGGGACATGCTCGTCCCGGGGAGGATCTACGCCTCGGAGGCGATCCTGAAACCCCTTATAGAGCACAAGGGGCACGAGTGGAACGCCCTGGAGCAGGTGCGTAACGTGGCATCCCTGCCGGGGATCGTCAAGGCCGCCATCGCCATGCCCGACGTGCACCCGGGATACGGCTTCCCCATCGGGGGGGTGGGGGCGTTCGCCCCCGATGAGGGGGTCGTGGCCATGGGGGGCGTGGGCTTCGACATCAACTGCGGGGTACGGGTCCTGGTGACGCCCCTGCACCGGGACGACATCGAGGCCAGGAAGGAGGAGGTGGCGGACAAGCTATTCCGCCACATCCCCGCGGGGCTCGGCTCCGAGGGGGAGCTGCGGTTGGGCGTGGAGGGGATCGACGAGGTCCTGCGGAAGGGGGCGTACTTCGCCCTGGAGCGGGGATACGGCCTCCCCGAGGACCTGGAGTACACCGAGGAGGGCGGACGCATGGAGGGCGCCGATCCCGCCGCCGTCTCCCTCAAGGCCAAGCAGCGCCAGTTCAAGCAGGTCGGGACCCTGGGATCGGGCAACCATTACCTCGAGGTCCAGTACGTGGAGGAGATCTACGACGACAAGGCTGCGGCCGCCTACGGGATCGAACCCGGGCAGGTACTGATCGCCATCCACTGCGGCTCCCGGGCCCTGGGGCACCAGATCGGCCAGGACTACCTGGTGGACCTGGAGAAAGCCTCCAGGAAGTACGGGATCCCCATCCGGGAGCGGGAGCTGGTGTGTGCCCCCATCAAGTCCCCCGAGGGGCAGCGCTACCTCTCGGCGGTGTTCGCGGGGATAAACTGTGCCTTCGCCAACCGGCAGGTGTTGGCACACCTCGTACGGGAGGTCCTGTGTCCCCTGTTCGGCCTGAAGCCCTCCGACATCAGGACCCTCTACGATGTGGGCCACAACAACGTGAAGTTCGAGCGCCACAGGGTCAACGGAGAGGAGAAGGAGGTCCTGGTGCACCGCAAGGGCTCCACCCGGGCATTCGGTCCCGGCCGGCCCGAGAACCCACCCAAGTATCGAGAGGTGGGGCATCCCATCTTCGTCGGCGGCACCATGGGAACATCCTCCTACATCCTCCGGGGGACCGAGATCGGTATGCAGAAGGTGTTCGGCTCCGGGGTCCACGGCGCGGGCCGCGCCATGTCCCGGGCCCAGGCGAAGCGCAAATGGCGGGGGGAGAAGATCATCCAAGACCTCCGGGGCAAGGGCATCGTCGTCCGAGCCCACTCCTACGCCGGGGCGGCGGAGGAAGCGCCGCTGGCGTACAAGGACGTGGACCTGGTGGTGAAGGCCGCGGTGGGGGCGAAGCTCAACGCGGTGGTGGCCAAGGTCCGTCCCCTGGTATGCATCAAGGGTTGACCGCCAGCCCTTGACACCCGTGGCCCAGCGTCATATATATGAAGTGCGCCGCGCTGATAGCGCGGCGTTTTCCTTTATGCCCCGAGGCCTTGGCAGGGTGCGCACCCTTTGGTAGGATTAAAGCGTCCGGTCGGAGCGTAGCGCAGCCTGGTAGCGCGCTGGCATGGGGGGCCAGAGGTCACCGGTTCAAATCCGGTCGCTCCGACCAATTTTCATGGATTCTTATCTCCCTTGTTCGCAAGGCGGTTTTATCCCGTGGACCTGTAATGGCCCCCATAATTCCACCATTGGTCCCAAAGGGGTCCACTTCAACACCCCCGAAGCCGTAAGCCCCCTCCCCGCGACCAGACATCCCAACAGCCCTCTTCCCTCGAAAGAACCAAGCCTTTCTTTGGGGATAAAAAACCGGAACCCGCGTTCACAGGTAAGGTACACCCCGTCCCAGGCCGTTTTAACCTTGACAATTCTCGCCTCCACTGTCACCCCTTCCAGGGCGTATTTGAGGGGTTCGTCATATATATCTGCAACCGTGATCGTCCCGGGGTACCGCCCCCACATGCCGCGGCGCTCCGCGACCGCTTCGATCCAAAGTTCCCGCAGGTATTCGGCGTATCTCTCCGTGCCCACGAACAGGAGATCCGCCGCTCCCTGACGTACAAGCTCCCCGTTTACGAAAATCCACCCATCCCCTTTTTTCACATACACATAGGCGAGAAGCCGCCCGTAACCGTCCCTCTCGTTGCCGGGGACGACCTCCAGCCTGACATTACGATGTGCCACGAGCCGTAGGAGCAGGGATTTAGCCTTTCGCGCATAATATTCCACCGGGTCCGTGGAAAGCTCGGGCGCATCGATACCGAGAAGTCTTACACGTTCATATCTGGAAAGTCGGATGTTCTCCCAGAGGATATCGGGGTGGTCGCCCCCCAAGTCCACCTCGATCGTGTCCCCGTCGTAGACCCTCACCACGCGGGCCTCCAAAACCGCCCGTGACACATCGGGCCGCAGGTCCGTGCCCGTCGACGCCCAAAGGGAGCCGAACAGTAGGAAGAGCAAGGGCAACGCCTTCCACAACCCACCCACGGCTATCCTCCGTAGAAGACCCATCGCCGGGAGAGCCGGAACTGGATCAGGGTGAGGACGAAGATGATGCCGAAGAGCACGTAGGCCGCAGCCGAGGCAACGCCCATGTAGTACTCCCGGAACGCTTTCTCGAAGATATAAAACACGATGGTCATCGCCGAATCGCGGGGCCCGGGGTTCCCCACATAAAGGATGAACACCTGGGTGAACAATTGAAACGCCCCGATCATGGAGATGATCAAAAGGAAGAAGATCTGAGGCGTGAGCAGGGGCACCGTGATGTGGCGGAAGAGATGCCAGGCATTGGCCCCATCCACTTTGGCAGCATCGTAATATTGTCGGTCTATATTCTGAAGCCCGGCCAGGAGGATGATGGCCTGATAACCCACATATTGCCACACCCCGATCACGATCAAGAGGGGGATCGAATACCGAGGCTCGTTAAGCCAATTCACCGGGGCTAACCGGATGTGGAGTCCCACCGCTTTGAAGAGATCATCTAATAACTTTATAAAATAATTGAGCAAACCGTAATCGCGGTTGTAAATCCACTGCCAAACGACTGTGGCCGCTACCATGGGGGTTATGTAGGGGATGAAAAACGCCACCCGAGCGATCACCCGCCCCCTGATCCTGGAGTTCAGGAGCACCGCCACCCCGATGGCGAGAAGCAGCGTCAGCGGTACCGAACCGACCACGTAGTAAGCTGTATTCCTCAGAGCCAACCAGAACTTGTGATCCCCGATGAGTTTCAGG
>JAJRVI010000073.1 GCA_024277405.1 Fidelibacterota bacterium | reverse complement strand
GTCCTCATGCTCCTCTTCCTCTTCCGGGACCGCTTTCCCCCGGAGGCGTTGGCCGCTAACTGGGGCCATTACGCGTCCCGGACCGACATCGAGGGCGGCTCCTCGCTCGGCCCGGCGATCCACGCCGCCCTGGCCGCGCGCCTGGGGAGGATGGAGGAGGCCCTCGAGGAGCTCCGCCGGGCCGCGTTCGTGGACCTCGCGGACAACCGGGGGAACACGGGGGATGGGATCCACATGGCGTCCGCGGGAGGCCTCTGGCAGGCCATCGTCCTCGGGTTCGTGGGCCTCGAACTTGCACCGGATGGGCCCAAGGTAGATCCACGGCTTCCGGCACATTGGAAGGGGGTCCGGTTCACCGTGTATCACCGGGGAAAACGCTATCCGGTGGAGGTGCGGGGCTAGGAGCTCAATCCGGCAGGGGCTCGAAGCGGGCGGTGAAGTGGCGCAGGGGGCCCTCCCCCGAGATGAGGCGCATGCCCCGGATACGCTCCTTTTCCTCCGCGATCCGCACCAGGGCCTCCACCACCGCCTCCAGGTGCTCCCGGGCGTAGACCCGCCGGGGGATCGCCAGCCGCACGAACTGGAATCGCGCCTCCTCCCCCAACATCGCCGCCCCCACCTCACACGCCCGGATCCCGCCCTCGAGGTACAGCGCGCACGCCAACGCCTGGCCGGGGAACTCCTCGGGGGGTATGTGGGGGAGGAGCCTCCCCGCGTCCACGTAGACTGCGTGTCCACCCGGAGGCCAGTAGATGGGGATACCCTCCTCCCTCAACCTCCCGGCGAGCCAGCGTACCTGCCCTATACGGTCCCGCAGGTACTCGAGGTCCAACGCCTCCTTCAGGCCCACCGCCAACGCCGCCAGGTCCCGCCCCGCCAGGCCCCCGTAGGTGGGGAACCCCTCCACCAGGATCAGCCGCTCGCGGCACCTCTCGAACAGGGCCCGGTCCCGCATCGCTAGGAACCCCCCGATGTTCCCCAGGCCGTCCTTCTTGGCGGACATGGTGCAGCCGTCGGCCAGGGAGAAGAGCTCCCGCGAGATCTCCAGGGGCGAGCGGTCCCCGTACCCGGGCTCCCGCTCCCGCACGAAGAACGCGTTCTCGGCGTGGCGGCAGGCGTCGATGAACAGGGGGATCCCGTGGGCACGGGCGACCTCCGACACCGCACGGACGTTGGCCAGGGAGACGGGCTGACCGGCGAAGGCGTTGTTGGTGACGGTGAGGACGATCATGGCGACCTTCCCCGCCCCCACCTCGGCGATGGTGGACTCCAGGGCCCCGAGGTCCATGTTCCCCTTGAAGGGATGTGGGGACTCCGGGTCCAGGGCCTCGGGGGAGGGGAGGTCCCGGGGATGGCAGCCCTGGGCGAGGACGTTGGCACGGGTGGTGTCGAAGAAGGTATTTGAGAGGACGTATTTCCCAGGATCAAGGGCGCACGAAAAGAGGACGTGCTCGGCGGCGCGTCCCTGGTGGGTGGGGAGGATGTAGGGGAACCCGGTGATCCCCTGCACCGCCTCCCGGAACCGCGCGAAGGATCGGGAGCCGGCGTACGCCTCGTCCCCCTCCATCAGCGCCGCCCACTGTGCTGGGGACATGGCCCCGGTGCCGGAGTCGGTGAGGAGGTCGATGTAGATGTCCTCGGAAGCGAGGTTGAACAGGTTGTAGCCGGCTTCCCGTAGTTTCCGTTCTCTCTCGGCCCGGGGGATGAGCCTGATGGGCTCCACCACCTTGATCCTGAAGGGTTTCCAACCGTCTTCCATGCTGAAGGCCATGGTACATGAAGCGCCGAACTGCCGCCAAAACCCCGGCCCGGGGCCAAACGATCCCGTCCCGGCACCGTTGGCTCCTGGGCCCCGCTCCCGTACCATGGGGCGGAAGGGGGGACGGTGGCCGATTTCAAAAGGTTTGAGGAATTCATCTTCGAGTCCATGAGCAAGACGAAGCTCCCGGGGCTCTCGGCCGCGGCGGTGGACCGGAAGGGGGTCATCTGGTCCCGGGGGTTCGGGTTCCGGGACGTGGAGGCGGGGAAACCCGCCACTCCGGACACCATATACGGGATCGGCTCCATCACCAAGTCCTTCACCGCCATCGCCCTACTCCAGCTGCAGGAGGAGGGAAAACTTTCGGTGGATGATCCCATCGGCAAATTCCTGCCCCTCGAGCTCGCAGTGAAGGGGGAGCCTGTACGCATCTGGCACCTCCTCACCCACTCCTCCGGGATCCCCGCCCTGGCCTACGCCGAGGCCTTCATCCGCGCCGCCACCGGAGCCGCTCCGGCTTGGGTCCCCACCGCCACCGCAGAGGACATCGTGACCTTCATGTCCGGGGCCGAGGAGTGGGCCCTGGAGGCCCCGGGCACGCGCTGGTTCTACCTGAACGAGGGGTACGCCCTCCTGGGGAAGGTGATCGAGGAGGTCTCGGGGCTCGACTATCGGGAGTACGTGCGCCGGCGGATCCTCGAGCCCCTGGGACTCGGGAGCGCCTGCTTCCTGGAGGATATCGAGGCATCGGCGGAGCCCGCGGCCCCCTATGTGATCGCCCAGGAGGGCCGGGTGCGCTCCTCCGTCCCCAAAGGGCCCATCGCCGCCGACGGGGGGCTGGCCATGAGCGTCCTGGATCTCGCCCGCTACGCCAGGATGTACTTGGGGCGGGGGGAGCTGGATGGCCGGCGGATCCTCTCCCCCGAATCCGTCGCCGAGATGGAGGTGGCCCGGGTCCCCGTGCCCTATCGCGGCCCCTTCGGGGAGGAGGGCTACGGGTACGGGCTCTGGATCATCTCCGAGTTCTTCGGCCGCCGGGTGATCGGCCACGGGGGCTCGGTCCTGGTCTACACCGCCCACATGGCCTATGTTCCCGAGGAGGGGGTCGGGATCGCGCTCCTCGCCAACGCCAGCGGCCCGCGCCTGGCACAGCTCGCCCTGTACGGCCTGGCCCTGATGCTGGGGGAGGACCCCGAGACGCTCCCCTTCGTGGTCCAGGGGAGGGCCCTGGAGGAGCTCATCGGCGTCTACGAGGCGTTCCGGGGCACCATGCGGGTGGAGGTGCGGCCCTTGGGGGAGATGCTCGCCATCTCCATCAGGGATAAGTACACGGAGGAACTCATCCCCCTCGTCCCCGAGGACCTTTCTGGCGAGGCAAAGCTCTTCTTCACCCTCCGTAACGGCCGGAAGCTCCCGGTGGAGTTCCTGGTGGGGGACGACGGGATCCGTCTCGTTTACGAGCGGTACTGTTTCCGGAGGGCGGGTCCGCTCCCGTAGCGGGACGGCCCGTATAATAAACGGCTATGGCAACGTTGAAGCATCGGGATAAGACGTACACGGTCGAGGCCGGGACGACGCTCGAGCGGGCGCTGCGGGAGCTGGGGATCATCCCCGAGACGGTGCTCCCCGTGCGGGACGGGAGGATCATCCCCCTCTCCCATCGGCTCGAGGAGGGGGAGGAGATAGAGCTGGTGGACGTCATTTCAGGGGGCTAATGGTGAAGTGCACCATCTGTAAAAAACCGGCGGTCATCGTGCTACGCCACGCGAACCTGCGGCTCTGTCCGGAGCACCTGGTGTCCAGGGTGGAGAAGGTCGCCACCGATACGATCAAGAAGTTCCGCATGGTCTCCCCCGAGGAGCGGGTGCTTGTGGCCGTCTCGGGGGGGAAGGACTCTCTGGCCCTCTGGAGGATCTTGGCGAAGCTCGGGTACCGGGCGGACGGGGTATACCTGGACCTCGGGATCGAGGGGTATTCGGACCGCTCGCGGGAGCTCTCCCAGGGGTTCGCCGATGCCCATGGGCTCCGGCTCCACGTGGTGCGGGTGGAGGATGAGCTCGGGGCGGGGATCGACGGGCTCCTGCGGGTGGCCCGGGGGAAGGCGTGTTCACTCTGCGGCACCGTGAAGCGCTACCTCCTCAACCGGGTGGCCCACGAGGGCGGTTATCCCGTCCTCGCCACCGGCCACAACCTTGACGACGAGGCCGCCACCCTGCTGGGGAACGTCATCCGCTGGGAGGAAGGGTACCTCGCCCGCCAGTACCCGGTCCTCCCCGGGGAGGGGAAGCTCGTGCGGCGCGTGAAGCCCCTGGTGTTCCTCTCCGAGCGGGAGGTAGCCGCCTACTGTATCATCTCGGGGATCCGGTACATCTACGAGGAGTGCCCCCACGCCGCCGGCGCGCGCTCCATCGCGCTGAAGCGTGTGCTCAACGAGCTCGAGGATCG
>JAJRVI010000072.1 GCA_024277405.1 Fidelibacterota bacterium | reverse complement strand
ATGGGATCTTGATGCCAAACGAAGCCTTGTTCCCTTGCCACGGAGTTATCCCGTGTCCGAGGAGGGCGTGAGCTTCCCCAAATCCTCGAAACCATGTGCATGGGGTGACCCCGGAGACCACAGGATAGTCCCTCTGGTCAAGTTGAAACAGACGGACCACACCGTATGGGTGGTATCGCCTTCCGCGTAATCGAAGGCCACCATCCGCAAAAGGGCGAGAATCGCCCCTTCATCCAAGCCTCCGGGAGAGCTTCCCGCAAACGTCCACGCGGTCCTCAACGCCCTTTCCCTTAGTCCCGAGAGGGTTTTTGTAAGCCTGGCCTGCATCTCGTCGGCCCATCTGTGACGCTGTTCGGCGAAAGGGGCGGAAAAGGTGTTGGTGATGATCATCTTCTCGCCCGGTGTTCCCCGGCGGACCTCACATCCCCAGGAGGCGGCCTCCACCACGAACACATCCCCGGAAGGATCTGCCACCAGGAAATTGAACGCCTCCAGATGTGGTATAGAGCTCAGGGATTCCGCGGCGGACCGTGCCGACTCGCATATCTCCAGAGCGATGCGGATAGCGATCGAGAACAGTAGCCCCTCTTTCGGGGGCTTCTTGGGAAGGGCGGTGTGCCAGTCGTATTCCTCCATGGGTACCATGGCCATGGCGATAGCCACCCCGCACTCGTTGATCCCCTCGGTATAGCCGAGGAGGGCTTCCGTGCCGCCGAAGGTGGCGAGGGCATCGGGAGGGCGGGTGAACCTGGCCAGATGGGACGCGTCCATCCCTAAGGGTGAAGTCGAGATTCCGGGCCAGGTAAATGTCGCCGCAGTTGCTGCGGATGACGAAGGCGGTGCATCCCGGTCCCGAACTGGGCTTCGCCATCCCTGAGGTGAGGGCCACGGCTGCGGCCCGCTCGAACGGGATTCCCAAGCCTTCCGCTAAGCCGTGGAGCTCATCCACCAGCCCCGGGTCGAACCTCTCCACCAGGTTCAGCTGGGGAAGGGCGTAATCGATCTGTTCCTTGCTTATCTTGGAAGGATCGGAGCACGGGCGAAACCAGGCCAATCCGTGCTCCGCGTAGAAGCGCCCCAATGCCCGCCCGATATCTCTCCGCGAGCCCGAGAGGCGTTTGATAAAGTACTTGTCCTCCAAAGTTTCTATTTTAGCCGACCGGAGCTCACCACCGCCTCAAGGGACAGACCTCCGGGTTCTAGAAGTTATTTCGAAATCCGGGCAACATAGGGCAACGTCGCACACGAGGTGCAACGCTACACCTCTACCTGCGGCGTTGGGGTTTATCCCCGACGTTATCGGGCTTCATGTCCGATACCTCCGCTCGCGCTCTGATCTGCCCCGGGGAGTTCGAGATGGCTTCCAGCCTCTTCCACGGCATTTCCGACATGCACATGTGAAGCGAGGGCTTTCGTGGGGTGAAGGGCCATCGACTAAAATGGCCTAAGGGGGCAGTGGCGTGGACGAGAAGATACGGGAGTGGATACGCAGGGAAGGGAAGGTGGTGGGCCCCGAGTTCCTCCGGGTGGATGGCTTCCTCAACCACCGTATCGACCCCGCGTTCGTGGAGCTGGCGGGGGATGCCCTGGCCCATGCCTTCTCCGATCGGGGCGTGACCGCGGTCCTCACCGCCGAGGCGGCGGGGAACGTGATCGCCTACGAGGTGGCGCGGAGGCTCGGAGCAAGAGCCCTCTACGCCAAGAAGGGGAAGGCCAGCACCATGGCCAATCCCCTCACGCGGGTGGTCCCCTCGCCCACGAAGGGGGGCGAGACGGAGCTCGCCGTCTCCCGGGATTACCTCTCCCCCGAGGAGAGGATCCTGGTGGTGGACGACTTCCTCTATCGGGGACTCACCAGCGCCGCGCTGGCGGAGATGGTGCTCGAGGCGGGCGCGGAGCTCGTGGGTTTTGGGTTCGTGATCGAGAAGTGCTTCAGCGGGGGTCGCGACGCCCTCGCCCGGTTCGGCGTGCCCGTGGTATCGCTGGCGGCCATCGAGCGCATGGACCCCGCCACCGGGGAGATCGTCTTCAGGGATTGAGCCCATGGGCGTGGTCGTCCTGGATTTCGGCTCCCAATACACCCTCCTCATCGCCCGGCGCCTGCGGGAGCTGGGGGCCTTCTCCATCGTCCTCCCCGGGACCTCCTCCTGGGAGGAGATCGGGAACCACGAACCCCACGCGGTGATCCTCTCAGGCGGTCCGGCCTCGGTCCACGATTCCGATGCGCCCCAGCCGGATCCCCGCTTGCTTTCCGCGGGGCTCCCCATCCTCGGGATCTGCTACGGGATGCAGCTTTTGGTGCATCTCGCCGGGGGAGAGGTGTCCCGCTCCGATCGCCGCGAATACGGCCGGGCGCACCTGAGCCGGTACGAGGGCCCCCTATTCCGGGGATTGGAGGGGATGGTCGAGGTCTGGATGTCCCACTCCGATGCGGTGGTCTCCCTTCCCCCGGGATGGAGGGCGATCGCGGGGACCGAGGAGTGCCCCATCGCCGCGGTGGCGGCGCCGGATGGGCGCACCTTCGGGGTCCAGTTCCACCCCGAGGTGGTGCACACCCCCAAGGGGAAGGAGATCCTGCGCAACTTCCTGGATCTCGCCGGCGTCCCCCGGGACTGGACCCCGGAGGAGATCGTCTCCTCGTTGGTGGCGAAGGTGCGCGGGGAGGTGGGAAAGGAACGGGTCCTGCTCGGGGTCTCGGGCGGGGTGGACTCCTGCACCCTGGCCCTGCTTCTGGCCAAGACGGACGTGGATCACCTCGCGGTGTTCGTGGACCACGGCCTCCTGCGGGAGGGGGAGCGGGATGAGGTGATGCGGGCCCTCCGTCCTCTGGGGGT
>JAJRVI010000071.1 GCA_024277405.1 Fidelibacterota bacterium | reverse complement strand
TGGGTGGCCAGGGCGTAAAGTTGTGATAGGGTGTGGCAAAACACCCCGGCCTCCCTCCTTCTTTTAGGTGTTTCATCAGCTCACAAATAGGAGGGATGCCGCACATCCTCAAGAACTCCTCAAAAGCCGAAAGATCCGGCCTGAGGGGTGGGTCATCATGTGTTGGCCCACTTACTAGGCCCGATTGACGTTTGAGGTCCAGGGGGTATAAAATCATCTCGGTGGCGGCGTAGCCAAGCGGTTAAGGCGAGGGACTGCAAATCCCTTATTCCCCGGTTCGAATCCGGGCGCCGCCTGGAGGGTGGTTAGCTCAGTTGGGAGAGCGCACGCTTGACGTGCGTGAGGTCGCAGGTTCAAGTCCTGCACCACCCACCAAAAGGGCCGGTGGTGGATGGCCCTTTTCCCTTCCCGTTATCCCCGGAAATGCGCCCGCAGGATATCCTCGGCGGGCTTGTTCTGCGGCGTGTAGCCGGTGTCCATCGGGCCTCCCGCCGCGGGATCGAGCTCCCAGCACCAGAAAAAGGCGCCCGCGAACCAAGGGGGTTTTCCCCAGACCGCCTCGAGGAACGCCTGGTACCCCAGGGCCTGCTCTTCCGGGTCCGGCGCCCCGGTCGAGGCCCAGTTCCACGGCTCCCGGAGGGCCCCGTCCAGGCTCCGGTAACCGATCTCGGTGAAGATCACCTGCTTTCCCTCGCGCATCGCCAGGCAGCCGATCGAGCGCAACGGCCCCCTCCACGCGGCGACGAGTTCCCCCAGGGCGGGAGAGAACCTCCCCGTGAGGGGGTAGTAGGCATCGATCCCGATGTAGTCGAGCTCATGCCAGAAGGGGACCTTCCACATCTCCCCTCGCCAGTTGGCGGCGTACAATAAGGGGCCGGAATAGGTCTCCCTCACGGTCCGGATCACCTCCCGCCAGTCCCGCGCCCGCCTTACCGTTCCCCCCAGTTCCACCCCGATGCAGAACATGTCCACGGCCTCCTCCTGGGCCAGCCGCGCGTACCGCAGGATGAACGCCGTATAGGCCCGGAACCACGCTCCCCAGGCGTCCTCGTCGTCCCCGAAATCGATGAGCCCCCGCCAGGTACCGTCATCGATGTCCAGATGTGGCTTCAGGAGCACCTTGAATCCCAGGGATCTCGCCGTCCGGATCAAGCCGCGGACCTCGGCCAGGCTCGGGGTACGCGTGGTCTCGGGGCAGCGTATCACAGGCGAGTCCAGGCTCTCCTGATAACAGGTGACCACGATGGCGACCCACTCGACCCCCACGTCACGGAGCTCCCGCAGCGATTCCCGGGCCCCCTGATTCCCGTACCGGCCGTGCCACCAAGCCGTCACATTCATGCCCTCGATGAGCCCCTCCGCCAGGCCACCGAGCCCGAACATCGCTACCCACGCCGCGATGAGGAAAACCCGCATCATGGGGAAGATTATCCTGGAAAGTTCGGTTTCACGGAAGGTATGATCCCTCCGTGTTCCGACGGGTCGATCGCTATATGCTTCGCGAGCTCCTGCCCCCGTTCGGGGTAGCTCTGCTCGCGTTCCTCGCCTTCATCGCCCTCCAGGTAGTGATCTACCTCTCGGACGTTGTCCTCTCCCGGGGGGCCGGCGCTGGGGAGCTGTTCATGCTCCTCGGGCTGAAACTCCCCAGCCTCCTCACCCTGGCCATCCCCGGCGGGGTGCTCCTCGCCATCTTCTGGGCGTTGGGGAGGATGGCGGCGGCCCGGGAGCTGCTCGCCTTCCAGGCGGTGGGGTACCCCCTGCGACGCCTCGCCCGCCCCCTCATCCTCTTCGGGTTGGTGATGAGCACCCTTTCCTTCTGTCTCTCCGAGTACGTCGTCCCCCGCACCGAGGAGCTCTACCGACGCGAGTACATGAGCCTCGTGCTGGGGGGGCGAGCCGTGGCCCCCCAGGAGGAGGTGTTCTTCCGCGGGCCCAGGGGGAACCTTTACTACGTGCACCGCTACGCGGGGGGCAAGGCCCGGGGGATCGTGGTCTACGACGTAGCGGGACGGGTGGCGCCCCCCACGGGGGATTTCCCCGCCGTGATCACGGCGGAAGAGGGGGGATTCTCCGGAGGCGAGCTGGAACTGCGGGACGGGAGGATCCTCCACTTCGATCGCGAGGGCCGCCTCGTGAGGGTGGACGGGTTCGAACGCCTGCGCATCGAGGTGGGGGGCGACATCGAACGACTGATCCTGGGCGGGAAGACGCCGGCCCAGATGTCCCTGCGGGAGCTATCGGCACGGATCGAGGCTATGGAGCGGGCCGGGGTGGCCCCCCGGGGGTTGATCGTGGAATACCACGCGAAGATCGCCGTGGCGGTGAGCTCCTTCCTGTTCGCCCTGTTCGGGGCCCCGGTGGGGATGGTGCTGGGGAAGAGGGGGCGCGTCGCCGGGGCCGCGGCGGGGTTCCTGCTCGCGGGGGCCGCCCAGGCCCTCTTCCTCTGGACCAAGACCATGGCCCGCCAGGGGTTGATCCCCCCCGTTTGGGGGGCGTGGCTCCCCGCGGTCCCCTTTCTCGCCCTCGGCCTCGCGCTCCTGTGGCGTCTGGATGGACGTAAGTTCCTGATCTTCCTCCTGATGTGTATCCCCTTCGGCCTCGCCGCCGCCCCGCCGCCCTTCTCGCTGGAGGCCGAGGGCCTGGAGTTCTCCCTGACGGAGCGCGCCTTCTCCGCCACCGGGGCCACGGCGCGGTTCGAGGGGTACGTGTTGACGGCCCGGGAGCTGCGGGGACGGGAAGGGGATTCGTGGGTCCTCGTGGCGGAAGAAGCCGAGCTCTCCGGCGAGGACATCTCCTTCTCCGCCGCGTCCCTGGAGGTGGTGTTCGATCCCGATGGTGAGGCACGGTCGTTCCGGGCGCGGTCCCTCGCCGGGGAACTGCGGTTCCACGGGCCGGAGAAGGAGGAGGTCCTCGCCTTCGCGGCCGAGCAGGTGCGAGCGGAGCTCGCGGAGGGGGACATCAGGCGCCTGGTGGCGGAGGAGATCTCCTTCACCACCTGTCCCTGCCTCGTGGGGGCGCCTTACGCCGTGCGGGCCGCGCGGATCGTCTACATCCCCGATCAGTGGCTCTTCGCCCGGGACCTGTATCTGTCGTCGTTCGGGGTCACGGTGTGGTGGCTCCCCTTCTACGTCTCCCGCCTCGGCAACGAGGGACCGGCCCTATTCCCCCGCATCGGCTTCTCCGGCGGGGAGCTCTTCCTCGCCTGGGCCCTGCCGTTTACCCTGGCGGAGGAGGAGCTGTGGGGAACCGTGGGCGTCACCTTCTATCCCCGGGAGATCCGCCTGAAACCCGAGGTGTCCCTCTTCTGGGAGGACGGCCAACTCTCGGTATCTCAACGGATGTTGCGCTTCGTGGGGAGGGGAGAATGGGGGGGCGGCACATGGCGGGGGAATCTCTCCTTCGCCGAGGGGCGGACGCGGGCGGACTTCTCCGGCACCCTATCCTCCTGGGACTGGAAGGTCGTGTGGGAACGGGTGGAACGTAAAGCCGGGACCTATGAGAAGGCCCCCGAGTTCTCCCTCAGCCGCTCCGTCCCCCTTACCCGGGGCAGGGCCTCGTTGAGCCTCTCCGGCGGACGCTACCTCCGGGACAGTGCGGAGGCGTATCGCGCGGGGGGGGACGTATCCCTCGGATGGGGTGACAAGTGGGGGCCGTTCTCCCTCTCCCTTCCATTGGGGGCACGGCTGGACCTCTACTTCGCCGGCGCCCAAAGTTCCCGATACCGGGTGAGCTTCAGCCCCTCGATTTCCCTCGGGGGGATCAGGCTCGGGTACAGCGCCCGCTGGGGCGCCGGGACCTCCCCCCTCGGCTTCGATTCGCTCCCGCCCCAGTCCCAGGTGTCCTTGGCCTTCAGCGGCGCCAGGGGGGGCTGGTCCCAAAACCTCACCCTCTCCTGGGATCTTACCGGGGGGCGAGCCCCGCAGGGACGGTGGGAACTGACGGCGGAGGGCCCGAAGCTCTCCCTTTCGCTGAACTTCGAGCCCTACCCCCTCAGGCTCGGGACGCTCAAGGGGGGGCTTTCCCTGGGGGGAGATGGTTGGCGCCTACAGGTGCAGGGGGGGATGGGGTTTTCCCCCCTCGCGTTTCGGGATCTCATCGCCAAAGGCTCCATCTCGACCGGGGGCCTTTCCGTCAAGTGGGGCATAAGGGGCTCCCCTTTCCCCCCGCGCCTCAAACGGGCCACCCTCTACGTGTCGTGGCGGATCTCCGCGGATTACCTCCTGATCCTCGCCGGGGAATACGACTTCCTCACCGGAAGAGCGATTCAAGGGCGGTTGTCCCTGTTACGGGACTTCGCGGGGTGCCTCCGCCTCGGAGTGGAGGCGGGGCTGGGGCAGCTCGGGATCTCGCTAGAGGTGCCCGCTTTTCCGGGGGCGAAATGGAGGTTCTCCCCCCAGGACGAGGCGTTACGGTGGGGAGGTTAGTATAATGGGAGAGAGAATATGCGGAGGGAAAAACTTCCCGACTGGCTCACGGCCGCGCGGGGACTGATAGCGGCGGCGATCCTGGGGATGATCCCCCTGGGGCCGGAAGCCCTGTCCCAGGTGATCGCCCTCCTCCTCCTCGGCTGGACCACGGACATGCTGGACGGCCGCCTGGCCCGGCGCTACGAGAAGCCCCCTTCCTGGATCGGGGAACACGAGTTCCAGTTCGATATGGTCATGGTGCTGGCCTCCACCGTGTACCTGGTGGCCGTGGGCCTGGTCCCGGCCTGGGTCGGTATCCCCTACCTGGCCCTCGGGTTTGTCGTCGCCCTATGGGCCCATCAGAGCAAGGAATTCCTTCAATTCAAGGCCTTGACCATGGGGATAGCGTTTCCGTGGGTCTTCGTCCCCTTCATCGTGGCCTATTTCTACGCCCGCCCCGCCGCCTATGCCGGCCTCATCTGGATGATATGTGCCCTCCTCATCGACTGGAGGCGCTTCACCGGGGTGGTGGGGGACTTCCTCCACGGCTCGGGGCTCGCCCGACGCTGAAACCTAAAACAACTGCGCCGTCGACCGCCCCAGGTGGCGATAGGCCTTCTCCGTGGCCACCCGTCCCTGAGGGGTACGGCGCAGGAAGCCCTTCGCGATGAGGTACGGCTCGTAGAACTCCATCACCGTGTCCTTGTCCTCCCCCAAGGCCGCGGCCAGGGTCTCTATCCCCACGGGGCCGCCGTCGAAGCGATCTATGATCACCTCCAGGATCTTGCGGTCCAGCGGGTCCAACCCCTCGTGGTCGATCCCCAGGAGCTCGAGGGTCCGCTGGGCGATGGGGAGGTCCACCACGCCCTCGCCCTCCACCTGGGCCAGGTCCCGGGCGCGTCGCAGGAGGCGCAGCGCGATCCGGGGCGTCCCCCGGGAGCGGGACGCGAGCTCGAGGGCCCCCTCCGGCGTGACCTCCAGCCCCATCCGCGCCCCCGCGCGGCGCACGATCTCGGCGAGCTCCTCCGAGCGGTAGTAGTCCAGCCGAAACACGACCTCGAACCTGTCCCGCAGGGGGGCGGTGAGGAGCCCTTCCCGGGTGGTGGCGCCGATCAGGGTGAACGGGGCGATGTCCAACCTGATGGACCGGGCATGGGGTCCCTCGCCGATCACGATGTCGATTTTCCAATCCTCCATCGCCGGGTAAAGGACCTCCTCCACCTGCCGGCGCAGGCGGTGGATCTCGTCAATGAAGAAGACGTCGCCACGGCGGAGGTGGGTGAGGATCGCGGCGAGGTCACCGGGCCGCTCGATGGCCGGGCCCGAGGAGACCTGGATCCGCACCCCGAGCTCGTTGGCGATGATGTGGGCGAGGGTCGTCTTCCCCAGGCCGGGCGGGGACAACAACAGCACGTGATCCAGCGGCTCCCCGCGTTCCCGCGCGGCCCGGATGTAGATGCGCAGACGCTCTTTTATCCGCTCCTGTCCCACGAACTCCTCGAGGGTGCGGGGCCGCAGGGCGCGCAGGTTCCCTTCGGGTTCCTGGGGTTCCGGCCGCAACAGGTTGCCCGGCATCGGGGCCATTTTATCCCCTGCCCCTGTGCGGCTCCCAATCGTTTTGGAGGGAGTTCGGCTTCGCCATAAAATGAACCCACGATGCGGAAGATCCTGTTGTTGGCGCTCTGGTTGGCCGCGGTCGCGTTCGCGACCCGGGCTGGCTACATCGAGCTCAAGAGCCTGGATTGGTCCCCGGACGGGAAATGGTGGCTCATCGTACAGCGGGGCGATGTATACCTCGTATCCACGGAGGGGGAGGACACGCGCCGCCTCACGGACGAGGGGAGCGTCCTCTGGGCCCGGTTCGCCCCCGACGGGGAACATTTCTACTACGTGGCCGAGGAGGCGAACAGGGCGATCAAACGGGGGAGCCTGGCCGGGGGGGAGCCGGAGACGGTGTTGCAGGAAGAGGGGGTGGACTTCTCCTACGTCGTCCCCTTCCGGGATGGGAAGAGGCTTCTCGTCGTGTGCAATCGGGGGGGTCAGGTGGATCTCTGGATCTACGAGCTCGAAACCCAGGAGCTGACCAGGCTCACCGATACCCCGTGGCGGGAAGAGACCCCGGATGTCTCGCCCGACGGCAGGGCGATCGCGTTCGCCGCTTATCTGGAGGGAGGATGGGACATCATGGTCCTGCGGCTCAGGGACAGTGTGAACATGGACCGCTTGACCCAGGACCCCTTCTTCGATTGGGGACCCCGGTTCTCCCCCGACGGCGAGTGGATCGCCTTCGAATCCACCCGCTCCGGGAACTCAGAGATCTGGGTCATGACCCGGAGCGGGAGTAAGCTCACCTACATCACCGACGACCCGTATCGGAACGCCTTCCCCGCTTGGTCACCCGATATGGAGAGGATCGCCTTCGGCACGCGCCTGGACGGGGAGACGGATTGGATCATCGCCACCGAGGGGACCTATTGAGCCGGAGCCGTTCTCCCCGGACGCGACGATGAGCTCCATCGTCGCCGTCGGCAAATTCGATGGGGTGCACTTGGGCCACCGCGCCCTCCTCCGGGAGGGGAGGCGTTGGGCCCGCGCCAGCGGGCGCGCCTTCCTGATCCTCACCTTTCCGCCCCAGGGAGATGCCCTCCTGCCGTTGGCGGTGAAGCTCCGCCTCCTCCGGGCGTTCGCTGACGTGGTAGAGGTCATGCGATTCGAGGAGGTGAGGGGGATCTCGGCCCCGGATTTCCTCCGGATCCTGCGGGACGAGTTCGGGGCCCGGGGGCTCGTCATGGGACCGGGCCACCGCTTCGGCCGGGACCGGACGGGCTCCCCGGACTACGCCCGCTCCTGGGGGAAGAGACACGGGGTCGAGGTCCGGGTGGTGCCCCCGTTCCTCTGCCAGGGACGGCCGGTTTCGGCCCGCCACATCCGGGAACACCTGCGCCGGGGCGAGGTCCGCGAGGCCGGGCTCCTCCTGGGTCGATACCCCGTTATCTTCGGCAAGAGGATCTCCGGCGCGGGGCTGGGGAAGGAGCTCGGCCACCCCACCGTGAACCTGGAGTTGCGCCCCGAGCTGCTACGCCCCCGCTCCGGGGTCTACCTCGCCTGGGCCTTCTGGGACGGCGGCGATGCGCCGGGGCTCTTCTACCTGGGGGCGCGCCCCACCTTCCCCGAACTCCCCCCCACGGCCGAGGTCCACCTCTTCTCCCCTCCGTGCCCCGAGCCCGAGGGGGAGATGGAGGTCCAGCTCCTCGCCTTCCTCCGCGGGGATCGCCGCTTCCCCTCGGCGGAGGACCTCAAGGCACAGATCTCCCGCGATATCTCCCGGGGAAGGGCGCTCCTCGCCTCCCTGCCCCCTCCCACCGGCCCGTTGAAAGGCGGGCCCGTGGACCCCGGGGTGGAAAGCCGTTCAGTTGTGGACGGAGACGGGAGCGGATAAGTTTAGCGGTAATCTCGCGACGAGGAGGACGGGATGGCCAAAGTGATCCTGCCGCAGGGCGAGACCCTCGAGGCCGCGGGGGTGAGCCTCCAGGAGCTGCTCCGGGAGCGGGGGCTCACCGATGAGGTGGTGGGGGCCCTCCACGACGGGGAGCTCCGCGACATCCGCGATCCCCTCCCCACGGAGGGGGAGGTCCGGGCGCTGACGCTCTCGGACCCCGAGGCCCTGGAGATCCTGCGGCACACGGCGGCCCACGTCCTGGCCCAGGCGGTGCTGCGCCTCTTCCCCGGGACGAAACTCGCCATCGGGCCGGCGATCCGCGATGGCTTCTACTACGACTTCGAGTTCCCCGAGCCCATCTCCCACGAGGACCTTCCCAAGATCGAGGAGGAGATGCAGCGCATCGTGGCGGCCGATTACCCGGTGGAACGGGTGTTCCTGTCCCGGGAGGAGGCCCTGGAGCTCTACCGGGAGCGGGGCGAGGCCTACAAGCTCGAGCTTTTAGCGGAGATCCCGGACGAACGGATCTCCTTCTACAAGCAAGGGGAGTTCATCGACCTCTGTCGGGGCCCACACCTCCCCTCCACGGGACTTGTCAAACACTTCAAGGTGCTGGAACTCGCCGGGGCCTACTGGCGCGGCGACCCCAACAACCCCATGCTCACCCGGATCTACGGCACCGCCTTTCCCACCCGGGAAGCGCTGGAGGAGTACCTCCGATGGCGCGAGGAGGCCCGCCGCCGGGACCACCGCACCCTGGGGCAGCAGCTGGACCTCTACTCCATCCACAACGAGATCGGCGCGGGGCTCGTCCTCTGGCACCCCAAAGGGGCCAAGATCCGGCGCATCATCGAGGAGTTCTGGATCAAGGAACACGAGCGGGAGGGATATCAACTCATCTACACCCCCCACATCGGCAAGAGCCGCCTGTGGGAGATAAGCGGCCACCTCGATTTCTACCGGGAGAGCATGTACGCCCCCATGGACATCGAGGGTCAGGAGTACTTCATCAAGCCCATGAACTGTCCCTTCCACATCGCCATCTACAAGACCCGCACCCGCTCGTACCGCGACCTCCCCATCAAGTACGCCGAGCTCGGGACGGTGTACCGCTACGAGCGGAGCGGCGTCCTCCACGGGCTCTTGCGCGTGCGGGGATTCACCCAGGACGACGCCCACATCATCTGCCGCCCTGACCAGGTGGAGGGGGAGATCCTCCGGGTCCTGCGGTTCGCCCTCAAGATCCTGCGGGCCTTCGGGTTCTCGGAGTTCGCGGCGCACCTTTCCACCCGGCCGCCGAAGTTCGTGGGGGCGCCCGAGGCCTGGGACCTCGCCACCGAGTCGCTCCGCCGCGCCTTGGAGGCGGAGGGGATCCCCTACGACGTGAAGGAGGGGGAGGGGGCGTTCTACGGGCCCAAGATCGACATCGACATCGAGGACTCGCTCCGGCGCTCGTGGCAGCTCACCACGATCCAGTTCGACTTCAACCTGCCCGAGCGGTTCGACATGACCTACATCGGGCAGGACGGGAAGAAGTACCGGCCCTACATGATCCACCGCGCGATCCTGGGATCGTTCGAGCGGTTCTTCGGGATCCTGATCGAGCACTACGGTGGGGCGTTCCCGGTGTGGCTCGCGCCGATACAGGCGGTTGTCCTCCCGGTGACCGAGGGGCAGGGAGCATACGCCGATTCAGTGGCGGAGAGGCTCCGCGAGGCGGGAGTACGGGCGGAGTCCTGGTCCCGGGGCGGCAAGACCCTGCGCTACCTCATCCGCGAGGCGCAGCTCCAGAAGATCCCCTACATGCTCATCTGCGGCCCCCGCGAGGCCGAGGCCGGCATGGTGGCCCTGCGGCTCCGCACCGGGGAGGACCTCGGACCCAAACCCCTCGAGGAGATCATCGCCCGCGTCAGGGAACGGGAGGCCTCCCGCACTCCCGAGCTATGAAGCCGGGGCCGGGCACGACGTCCCCCGTACGTGCCTCAGCCCTTGAGGCCCCCCAGGGAGATGCCCTTGATGAAGTACCGCTGGAAGATGGCGAAGATGACGAGCATGGGGACCGCGTTGAACATGGCCCCCGCGAGGATGAGCTCCCAGAAGTGGAAGTACTGGCCCTTGAAGAAATTGAGTCCCAAGGGGAGGGTGAACTTCGAGGGGCTATTCAGGTAGATCAGGGGCCCGAGGAAATCGTTCCATGAGGCCTGGAACTTGAAGATCGCCAGGGCCACCAGCGCCGGCCTCGCCAGGGGCAACATCACCCGCCAGAAGATGGTGAACCACGAGGCCCCGTCGATCCTGGCCGCGTCCTCGTAATCCCGGGGGAGGGTCTTGAAGAACTGGGCCATGAGGAACACCCCGAACGCATCGGAGATCCCGGGCACGATCAGCGGGAGGTAGGTATCGATCCACCCGAACCGCGCCATGATGGTGTAATTGGGCACCAGGGTGACCGCGTACGGGACCATCATCGTGGCGAGGGTGGCCCAGAAAAGCAGGTTCCTCCCGGGGAACCGCATCCGCGCGAAGGCGTAGCCCGCCATGGAGCAGGAGAGGAGCTTCACCACCACCGTTATCACGGCCAGCACGACGCTGTTCCTCACCCATACCGGAAACAGGGGACTCGCCCTCCACACGCGCACGTAGTTCTCCGGGTGAAAGGGCGGGGAGAAGATCCGCGGGGGCCAGGCGAGGATGCTCCGCGTGTCCTTCAGGGAGCCGAGGATCGACAGCACGAACGGGCTGAAGGTGACCACGGTGATGGCCAGGAGCAGGGCGTAGATGAGGATCCCCCTGGCCCGCATCAGTACTGCACCTCCACGTCGATGTACCGTTTCTGGATCAAGGTGAGCAGCAGGATCAACACGAAGAGGATCAACGAGAGGGCAGCGGCGTACCCCATGCGGAAGTTCTCGAAGGCCTCGCTGTAGATGAGGTAGTTGATGGTCATCGTGGATTTGAGGGGACCGCCCCGGGTCATGATGTAGATCTGATCGAATACTTGGAGGCATCCGATGGTGCCCATGACCACCACGAAGAAGATGCTGGGGCGCAGCAGCGGGAGCGTCACCCGGGTGAACCGCTGCCACGCGTTCGCCCCGTCGATGGCGGCCGCCTCGAGGAGAGAATCGGGGATGTCCTGGAGGGCGGCGAGGAAGACCACCATGAAGGTGGGGGCCGTGGACCAGATATTCATCATCATGATCGCCGGGAGGGCCGTAGCTGGGTTCCCCAGCCAGTCGATGGTCGCCGGGAGGCCGAGTCTCGTCAGGAGGTAGTTGAAGATCCCCTGTTTGGCGTACAGCCAGATGAACACCAGGGAGATCACGATGGAGGCGGTGACGGAGGGAGCGTAGAAGGCTGCGCGGAAGAAAGTCCTGAACCGAACCGGCCGGTTCAGGAGCACGGCGTAGAAGAGCGCGAGCTCGGTCTGGACGGGCACCACCACGGCGGTGTAATAAAGGGTGTTCCGCAGCGCGATGTGGAAATCCCGGTCGGTGAGTATCCGGGCGAAGTTCTTGATCCCCACGAACGTCGGGGGACTGAGGAGGTCGTATCGATGGAAGCCGAGGTAGAAGGCGAAGCCCATGGCGAAGAAGGTGAAGACCCCCAGGGCCAACATGTGGGGCGCGATGAGGACGTAGGCCGTCAGGATCTCACGGGTCCTCGCCCTCCTGAACCAAAAGAGGGGGGCAGGATATCCTGCCCCCCTCTTGCCCGTCCCGCCGAATCCCATCGTGTCCTATCCTGAGAGTACCTCTCGCAGGCGCTCGTTCAACACCTTGGCGGCATCGTCCAGGGCCTGTTGCGCGGTCTTCTTGCCCAGGAACACCGCCTCCATCGCCGCCGCCAGCTCGTCGATGGGCTTGCTCCCCAGGGGGCCGAATTCCCAGGGCCTGGCGTAGGCGGCGCCGGCGAAGATGGTGCGGGAGATGGGATCGGTGATGAAGCCCCCCAACGCCTTGCGGGTGGGGAGGGCGAAGCCGCGGGAGAGCACGTACATCTGGGCCAGGGGGCTGGTGAGGAATTTGAGCACGTCGAAGGCCTCCGCGGGATGCTTCTCATAGCCGGGGATCACGTAGGCCACGGTGAACAGGAGGTTCCCCTTGCCCGCCGGGCCCGCGGGCAGCTCCACGGCGTCGAACTCTACATCGGGGAAGTTGTCCCGCAGGAAGGGCACCATCCACCCGCCCTCCATCACCATGGCGGCGTTCTCCTTGCCGAAGGCCTCGCCCTGCCAGCCGGCGCCGATCTCGGAAGGCCGGACCGCCACCTTGTGCACGAGCTCGAAAGCGGTGTAGAACTCCAGGGCCTTCACGGCCTCGGGGGAGTTGATCACCACCGCCGTCCTGTCGGCGTTGAAGAAGCTGCCGCCGTTCTGGAACACGAACGGGAGCCACCGGGCGACGTCGGGGGCCATGCACAGGGCGGCCTGGAAGCTGGGCACGACCTCGCGGATCTCGTCGGCCTTCGCCTGGATGGCCTTCGCGGCGGCGAGGAGATCGTCCCAGGTCCAGTCGGCGGTGGGATAGGGGACCCCGGCGATATCGAAGATCTTCTTGTTGTAGAAGAGGGCCAGGGTGTTGAAGTCCTTGGGGATGCCGTAGATCTTGCCCCCGTAGGTGAAGGCGCCGATACAGGTGTCCACGAACTCCGCGGGATCCACGCCCGCCGCGGCCATGAGGTCGTCCAGGGGCAGGAGCGCCCCCTTCCGCATCAGGGGCTCGGCCATGAAGATGTCCCAGTAGAACACGTCCGGGGCCTTTCTCGCGGCGAGCATGGTCTGGATCTTGGTGGTGTAGTCGGCGGGGATGGGCTCGTACACCGCCTTCACGCCCGGCGGGGCGAACTGGGCGTTGTAGAGGTCCACCAAGGTCTGCATGATTTCCGACTCCACCGGCGAGGAGACCCAGCCGGAAACCCGTATGGAGATCTCTTCCGCAGCGACCCCCGTGATCCCGACGAACAGGCCGATGAGTGACACCGATAAGATCTTTCGGAACATCCTCCCTCCTTCTCGCTCACAAGCGATTCGTTATCGTTCCATCGGCAAATTTCGCGTCAGTGCACCACCTCCTTTTTGAAACCGGTTTCAAACCATTATAGCCCCACGATTCGATAGCGTCAATTCAACTGCGGATCGTGCTCTCGCGGACGATGAGCTGGGTGGGGAACACCTTGTAGAGACGCTCCGGCCCGGTCCCCTCCTCCAGCCGCAAAAGCAGGATCCTCCCCGCTTCCTTCCCCATCTCGTAGATAGGCTGCCGCACCGTGGTGAGCGGGGGATCGAAGAAATGGGCGTAGGGGATATCGTCGAAACCGACCACCGAGACCTCGTTCCCCACACGGATCCCGGCCTCCTTGAACGCCGTTATCGCCCCCATGGCGGCGAGATCGCTCGCGGCGAACACCGCCGACGGCACCCTACCCCTGACCAAGAACCTCCTCACCGTCTCATAACCGCTTTCGAACGAGAAATCGCCGTACACGATGAGCTCCCCGTCGACCTCACGCTTCAGCGCTCGGTGGGCCCGCCGGTATCCCCTCTCCCGGGCCAACGAGGCGGTGTGGCCCTCGGGTCCGTTGATGAAGAGGATCTCCTCGTGGCCGAGGCGCAGGAGGTACTCCGTCGCCACCCGCGCGCCGCCCGCGTTGTCCACGTCCACGTAGTCCACCCGGGGGAACCCGATGGGGCGCCCCACGGTGACCACCGGGATGCCGGCCCGCAGGAAATGCCGGAGTCGCTTGTCGTTCCGGCGGACCCCCAGGACCACCACACCGTCCACCACGCCGCCCTCGGCCATGGAACGGCATGAGGTCTCGTATCGATCCTCCGATTCCGCCGTGGCCACGATCAAACGAAATCCCCGTTCGTCCAGGACGGCGCTGATCCCGCGGAGGAACTCGATGAAGAACAGGTGGGAAGAAAGCCGCTCCGCGGTGTGGGCCACGATCAGGCCGATGCTGCCCGTCTTCTTGAGGCTCAGCCCCCGGGCCACCAGGTTGGGGGTATAGGAGTAGAGCTTGATCACCTCCTCCACCTTGCGGCGTGTCTCCGGGCTCACCCCGCCCCTGTTGTTCAGCACGCGGGAGACCGTGGCCTTGGAGACCCCAGCGAGGCGGGCGATCTCCTGGATCGTCATCTTGCGTTTCATTTCCCGGTATTATAACTTTGCTTGAAACCGGTTACAGCAAAGGGGGAGAGAATGGAGCTTGGGGCTGTGATTTTCGATCTCGACGGCGTCATCGTCGATACCGCTGAACACCATTACCGGGCGTGGAAGCGGCTGGCCGAGGAATTGGGGATCCCCTGTCCCCCGGAACGCAAGGACCAGGTGCGGGGCATATCCCGCCTCGACGCCCTGCGGATCGTCCTGGGGGACGAATGGCCCCGCTACCGGGACCGCGCCCGGGAGCTGGCCGACCGCAAGGACGCGTACTACCGGGAGCTCATCGAGCACCTGGGCCCGAGGGACCTCCTCCCCGGCGCATTGGAGTTCATCCGTGACCTCAAGCGCCACGGGATCAAGGTCGCGGTGGCCACCGTGTCCCGCAACGGGAAAACGGTGCTCTCCCGATTGGGGATCGCCGAC
>JAJRVI010000070.1 GCA_024277405.1 Fidelibacterota bacterium | reverse complement strand
CTGCAGGGGGGTATCCACCGGCTGGCGCATGAGGACCCCCGGGGCCTTGGCGTCCGTTTTCCTGTAGCCCTCGGGCTTGATGGGCCCCTTGCCGTCCAGGGGCTTCCCCAGGGGGTCCACCACCCTCCCCAGGAATCCCGTCCCCACCGGGGTCTCCAGGACCCTGCCGGTGCGGCGGACCTGATCCCCCTCCTTGATGTGCTCGTCGGGCCCCATGAGGGCCACCCCCACCGAGTCCTCCTCGAGGTCCAGGACCAGCCCGTACACCCCCCCGGGGAACTCCAGGAGCTCCGCGGACACCGCCTTCTCCAGGCCCCATACCCGGGCGATGCCGTCCCCCACCTCCACCACGACCCCCACTTCCTCCATGCGGAGGTCCTGGCCGAAGTGCTTTATCTGCTCCTTGAGGATCGCCGCGATCTCGTCCTTACGCGCTGCCATCCCTCATCCTTTCAGCTCCGCCGCCAGGGCCCGGAGCCTCCCCGCGACGGAGAGGTCGATCCGCTGCCCCCGGAGCCTGAGCTCCGCCCCGGCGAGGAGCTCCGGGGCCTCCTCCAACTCCAGCACCACCGGCTTCCCCAGTGCGCGCTCCAGGGCCTCCCGCAACCGCGAAACCTCATCCTCCGTGAGGGGCATGGCGGTCCGCACCAGGGCGGATACGAGTCGCCCCTCCTTCTCCGCCACCTTGAGGTACGCCCGCTGGATCAGGGGGAGGTAGTCGAGCCGCTTCTTGCGTGCCAGCAGCTTGAGGAAATTGAGGGTGTAGGGGTGCACAACTTCCGCCAGGGCGCGGTCGAGGAACCCCTCCTTCAGTTCCACCGGGACCAGGGGATGCTCCAGGAACCGGGCGAACCCCGGGAGGGAGTTCCAAAGCTCCCGCAGGAGGGCGAGGTCCCGTCCCACCCGATCCAGGGCCCCCTCCTCCTTCGCCAGGGAGTGGAGGGCCTCGGCGTAGCGTTCGGCGACCTCGGGGTCCTTCATTGCAGGAGCCTCCGCTCGATCCCCTGGACGAGCTGGGAGATCAGGGCTTCGTGGTCGTCACGCCGCACCTCCCGGGCGAGGACCCGGGAGGCCGCCAGGATCACGAGCTCGGCGTACTGCCTCTTGAGCTCGGAGATGAGCTCCTCGCGCTCCCTCCTCGCCTCGGCCCGGGCCTCCTCCAGGATCGCCTGGGCCTGGCGGCGGGCCTCCTCCCGCGCCTCCTTGAGGATCCGCTGGGCCTCGGCCTCGGCCCGGGCGATGACCTCCCGGGCCGTGCGGTTCGCCTCGGCGAGCTCCTCCCGGCGCCGCGCCAAGAGTGCCCGGGCCTCCTCTTCCGCCTCCTTGGCCCGCTTGAGCCTCTCCTCCTCCAGGGCCCGGCGCCGCTCGATCCACTCCAGGGTCCGTCGGTAAAGGATGCGCTTCAGGATCCAAACGAGGAGGCCGAAGTTGATGATGGTGAGGATCAGCGTCCAGTTCAGGTTCTTTACGATGGTGCCCCAGAAGGCCTCCACCCCCTACCCCCTCACACCACGAAGAGGAGGATGATGGCCACCACCAGGGAGTAAATGCCGGTGGACTCGGTGATGGCCTGGCCGATGATCATGGTCCGCAACAACGCCCCCTCCATCTCGGGCTGGCGGGCCATGCCGTCCAGGGCGTGGGCGGCGGCGATCCCCTCGCCGATGGCCGGCCCGATGGCCCCGAGCCCCATGGCGATCCCCGCCGCGAGGTACTTGATCGCTTCCACCAGATGTTCGCCGGAGATGTTCATCGCTCCCCCTTTCCTTAGGTCGCCATCAACCGTATGTACACCGAGGCCAGGAGGGCGAACACCAGCGCCTGGATGGCCCCGATGAACATCCCGAACCACGCGTTGAGGAACGTCCCAAGCCCCACCCCGAAGATGACGCCGAACGGCGCCGCGAGCGGTATGGCCGCGATCACCTTCGCCGTGAGGCTGAGCACGATGGTGGTGAGGATCGCCCCCCCGAAGATGTTCCCGAAAAGGCGAAACCCATGGGATAGGGTCCGGCCGAAATCCCCGATCAGGTTCATGGGCAAGAGAAACGCATACGGCTCGAGGTAGCTCCGAAAATGCACCCGGGCCCCCTTGGTCTTGATGGCGTAATAGTGGGAGAGCACGTAGACCATCAACGCGAGCCCCATCGTGACGTTCAGGTTCTGGGTGGGGGACTCCGCTTTGGGAACGACGGAGATCCAGTTGGCGAAGAGGACATAGAGGAAGAGAGTGGTGATCACCGGGAAGAGCCGCGCGGCGAGCTCCGGGGAAAACCCTCCCAGGAGCTGCTCCCGGAAGAAATCGAACGCCCCCGCGAGGAACGCGAGCCTGCGGTTCACGGGGGCCTCGGGATCCCGGGGGATGGCGCGGCGGAACCAGAGGGCGATCCCGACGAGGATCAGGGATACCACGAGGCTCATGGCCACGGTGATCACGTCGAAGCTGATCACCAACGGCCCGAGCTCGAGCTTCAGGATCAGCTTTTGTCCCAGACGTTCTAGCATTTAGCTTTCCCCGGTCCGAAAGAGCAAGCGCATTTTAAGAGTGAGCCCGGGAATAAGCAAACCGACGCAGACCGCCAGCGGCGCGAGCCCGATGGCGATCCCGAGGAAGGAGATGGCCGCGTAGAGGAGGAGTTTGACCCCGCCCATCGCCCCCGCCGCCGCTCCCGGCCGGGGAACACGTTCCAGGAGCGGGAGATAGACCCAGCTCAGCCCGTAGCCCAACAGAATCGTGCCCGTGCCCCACAGGACGCCCGCCCCCCAGCGCCACCCCAGGGCGATCCCGAGCCCCAAGGCCACCGACGCTCCCGTGCCCAGGATCTCCGGGATCCCCAGGGCCGAGGCGAGGGAGATCTCACAGGGTGCGCATCTGTTGGGCTTTCGCCTCCACAATCGCGTCGACCTTCTCGGCGTACTCCTGGGTGATCTTGTCGAGCTGCTCCCGGAGGCGGCGGTGGTCGTCCTCGGGGAGGGCCCCCTCATCCTTCATATCGTCGAACCTTTCCTTATACTCGCGTCGGATGTTCCGTAGGGCCACCTTGGCCTCCTCCCCCCGCTTCTTCACCAGCTTCACCAGCTCCTCCCGCCGTTCCTCCGAGAGCCGCGGCACCTTGATGCGGATGACGTTCCCATCCGATTGCGGATTGAGGCCGAGGTCGGCGGCGACGATCGCCTTCTCCATGGCCCCGATCTGGGAGCGGTCGAAGGGCCGCACCACGAGGAGGTCGGGATCGGGGGCGGTGATGTGGGCGATGTGTTTCAGGGGCGTGGGGGTGCCGTAGTAGTCCACCTTGATGTCCTCGAGCAACGCGGGATTGGCCCGTCCCGTCTGGACCTTCGCCAGATCCGCCTCCAGCGCGGCGATGGTCTTGTCCATGCGTTTCCTACACTCCACCAGGAGTTCGTGTTCCATACCTCCACCTCCGCTCGTTACCGGCTGGGATTAAAGTTAAGGGCATCCCCCTTTCCAGGCAAGCAGGGACGGAATTGTGTCCACCTATCCCGGATATCCCGTGAGGTACGAGCCCCCGTACGGCACGGTGGTCTCCCGCGGGGAGCCCCCTTGCCGCCTCCCGGCCAAAACCGCGTCCCGATCGGAGGGCCAGTCCCCGAAGAAGCGGCGATCGGGGCCTCCGGCCAAGGGGCGATGAGGCCCTCTTCCACGGCCGCCTCCAGGGCGTGGGCGGAATAGACCCGTCTCTCGACCCCGGCGAAGGTGCCGGGATAGGAGCCGAGCACGTAGTCCCCAGGATCGTAGCGGCCGTTCCCGTCGAGGTCGTGGTAGAGGACCCCTCGGGTACCGCGTCGCCGGGGCCCCAGCCCCGGGGATCGCCTCCCCGTCCCACCGCAAGGGAGTGTAGTCCACATCACACTCGACCCCCTGCGGGGTAAGCCGGTAAGGAACAGGGGGGCGTAGAGGGGAAGCCTCTGGTCCCGGGAGCCGAAGTCCCCGGTGGTGAACTGCACCCCGGCCGGGTTCTCCCAGCCCACGTACCAGTCCACCGCCGTCTCGTCTCGAACAGGCCCCGGGCTACCGCCGCCGTGTTCCCCCCATTGGAGGAGTCGATAAGGCCCCCCCTGGATCGGGGAATAGGGGGGAGGTCGGAGGTATAGCGCCTCCCTCGTCCGAGATCTCCCCGCGCAGGAAGCGCACCACGTCCCGGAGGGCCACGAGGGAGGCGAGGCCCCCGGTGGTCGTGGGTGCCGCCCGAGCGGAACGGGGGCCGTCCCCCGCCGGGGAAGCGAGGTTTACTGTGGCCAAGCCCTGGGCCAGGAGGTGATCGCACCTCAGGTCCGGGGATCCCCGCCGCCCCCAGCAACAGGCCCACCCCCACCCGCTACATACAGAACCTCCTCATTCCGAATACATCTCCTCGCCCGGTGGGCTACCGGGATCACGCGGGGGAGGGGACCGGGGGACACGGCCGACGACATCGCCCGCGCCCGCCACGGGCGCCCCCCGACGCCGCGTTTCGTCCCCGGACCACCTTGCCCTAGGGCCGCAGGGTTCCTTTCACATCGGCAAAGGGGATTGTAAGCTCGGGGGACATGCGGATCCCGATGGACGAGATCCTGGCGCGGCACCCGTTCGTGGGGGAAATCCTGCGGCGGCTGACCGGGGCCGGACACGAGGCTGTCCTCGTGGGCGGGGTGGTGCGCGACGGGGTCATCGCTCAGCTCGAGGGGCGGGACTTCTCCCCCCACGACGTGGATATCGCCACCTCCGCGCCCCCGGACGAGATCAAGCGGCTCTTCCGCGACCGGCCGGTGCTCACGGTGGGGGAGGCGTTCGGGGTGGTGATCGTGGTGGCCCCGGACGGTCACCGTTACGAGGTGGCCACTTTCCGCACAGAACGGGGTTATTCCGATGGACGCCGTCCGGACGCGGTCGCGTGGGCGAGCCTGGAGGATGACCTGCGGCGCCGGGATTTCACCGTGAACGGGCTCGCCGCCCGCCCCGATGGCGAGGTGATCGACCTCGTGGGCGGGATCGCCGATATCGAGGCCGGGCTCATCCGCACCATCGGCGACCCCCGCGCCCGCTTCTCCGAGGATTACCTGCGGATGCTGCGGGCGGTGCGGTTCGCGTGCCAGCTCGGGTTCGAGATCGAACGCCACACCCGGGCCGCGATACGGGAGAACGCCCGTGAGATCACGCGGATCGCCTGGGAACGGATCCGGGATGAGCTCGTGCGCATCCTCGATACCCGCCGGGCTTCCCGCGGCTTCCGTCTCCTGGACGAGCTGGGCCTGCTCCCGGAGGTGCTCCCCGAGATAGCGGCGCTGAAGGGCGTCCCCCAGCCGGAGAACTACCACCCCGAGGGGGACGTCTTCACTCACACCATCCTCGCCCTGGAGGTGGCGGATGCCCTCGGGTTCTCCTACATCGTGAAGCTGGGGGTGCTGTTCCACGACGTGGGCAAACCGAGGGCCCTCGAGAGGGCGCGGGGGGAACACATGGGAGGCCACGAGGCCATCGGCCTGAGGATCACGGAGGAGGCCATGAAGCGCCTCCGCTTCTCGAACCGCGAGATCGAGCGCGTCCTGTTCCTCGTGCGGGAACACATGCGTGTCGCCCGGCTTCCCCAGATGGGCCGAGGCAAACAGGTGCTCCTCGTGACGACCGGGGAGCGGGAGGAATACCCCCTCGAGGACCTCCCGCGTCGTTTCCCCCCTTACGCGGACCTCCTGCGTCTCCTGATCTGTGACGCCGAGGCCTCGGGACACCGAGCGTCGGCGTGGCTCCCCGTGCTCGCGGAGACGGTCCGGCTGCTCCTGCATCTGCGGCGCGTCCACGGGCTCCGCTTCGCCCGTGCCCTCATCAACGGCCACGACCTCCTCGCCATGGGGATCCCCCGGGGGCCCGTCCTCGGGGAGATCCTGGACCGGGTACACGAGCGCATCCTCGCCGGGGAGATCGCCTCCCGGGACGAGGCGCTCCGGTACGCGGCCGCCCTGTGGGAGGAACGGCGGGGCGGCTCGGACCGAGCCCGGCTCACACCTCCGGGACCGCGAGGTCCCGGGGGCCCCAATCGGAGAGGGCCGCGCCGGGATACGACTCCTGGATGAGCTCGTGGAGGATGGCGGCGAACTTCACCTTCTCCCGGCCCCAGTCGGCCAGGGTCTTCGCCGGGACCCACGGCTTGTACAGCGCCCCGGGGCCCACCACGCACGCCGGCCCGGGCTCCATCTTGAAGTAACAGGGGGAACAGACCCGCACCATCCCCGGGCCATCGTAGAAGCGATTGAAGCCACCGAAGGAGTCGGTGAGGTAGATGTGGAGGTCGAGGGGCATCCGCACCGCCCTGCGGATGGCGGCGAGTTGGGGGAGGGAGAGGTCGCCGAGGGGGTTGAAGGTGTTGGCACCCAGCATCTCCAGCACCCTCGCCCCGGCGGGGTTCCCGTGACCGGCGAAGATGGAGACCTTGAACACCACGTTCTTCGGGAGATCCCCCTCCTCCCTCATGCGGGATAGCAGCCACAGGAGCCCCTCGTCCAGGACGAGGAATCCCCGGAACCACAACTCCACGGCCCGGAGGACATCGGAGACGACGTACCGAAGCTGGTCCGCCCCCCGGAACCTGAGGCCCGATAGACCCCCTTCCGGGGTGACGAGTTGCCTCCCCGTGTCCCAACCCGAGCGGGGGCCGGGGGTGATGATCACCTCCACCTTGGCGTCGGCGGCGATCCGGGCGAAATCCCGGAGCTCCGCGCGGTCCAGGAGCGTCGCCCCCATCACCGTGGCGATCACGCGGTGCACTGGGAGCTTCCTCCTCTGGGCCTCGGCGATCACCGCCTCCAGGACCTCGGGCCGCTCCACCCCCGAGATCTCCATGCGGTACTGGGCGCCGTCGGGGAAGCGATGGGGGCTCTCGGGGAGATCGTACGCGTCCTCGCCGGGGAGCCCGTGTTTCCCCAGGATCTCCTTCACCTCACGTTGGTCCATGCTCCCTCCTTTGTCCGCCGAGTGGTACCAGTTTGGCGTTTCGAGAGGGAAAATGGCAAATCAGGGGAGGCTCAGTGGGTGTGGATCTCCACGATATCCCCGTCTTGGACCACGTGGTCAAGCGGCGCGTGCTGGCCGTCGAACTTCCCGGAGCCCCACAGGCGCACGTATTTCAGCCGCTCCACGAACTCCTTGTGGATGTGTTCCACCACGTCGAGGATCGTCGCCCCCTCCCGCAGGGTGTAGGGTTGCTCCATGTCCGGGGGGTGCCCGGGCTTCTTGGTGTAAACCCGCACGATCCCCGCGGCCCTGAAGATGAGCGCCCGGACCTCCTCCACCCCCTCGAATGTCTCCAGGGAGACGAGTCCCGTGGAGAAGAACCGCTCCGCCGCCCACTCCCGGAAATCCTCGGCCTTACCGGAGGCGAGGTCGATCTTCGTCCCCAGGGCCAGGGTGCGGAGCTCCACGGTGCGCCAGTCCAACTGGCGGGTGGGGCCCTTGCCCAGGACGATGTGGCGTTCCCGCAGTAGCTCCAGGGCCTCCTCGGCCGCCCCCCTCCAGTCGTCCAGGGAGAGGTCCACGCAGAAGACCGCCCCGTCGGCGGCGCGGACCAGGCTGAAGACCCAGCCCTCGGTGTACTCCCGGGTGAGGGGGGGAAGGTCCACCAGCTGGATCTGGATGTCCTCGTATTCCATCATCCCCGGGCACGGCCGGAAGGTGGACATGGGGTAGGGGGCGATCTCGGGGTTGGCGTTGGTTAGGAGCGCCAGCAGGGAGGACTTGCCGGTGTTCGGGGGGCCCACGAGGACCATCTGGGCCGCCCCCTCCCGTTCCACGTGGTAGCTCGGGCCGGACCGTCCCCCGGAGCGGCGGCGCTGTTCCTGTTTCTCCTTGAGCTTGGCGATGCGGCGCTTGATATCGGCCCGCATCTTCTCCGTCCCCTTGTGCTTGGGGATGGTGGCGAGCATCTCCATGAGGGCATCCAGCCGCTCCTCGTCGGTCTTGGCCTTGCGGAACCGCTCCCGCGCTTCCAGGAACTCCGGGGTCAGATTGGCCGGCATACCCCTTTATTTTACCCTTTGCCCTCGGGCCACGGCGTCGGGATCCAAAAACGGACAAAGGTCCGCCGGAAATGGCCCGTTTTGCCACAGAAAAGGGCGCATTCCTTCTGTAACATCCATTACAAGCTTCTGTGGAGAAAGGGGAGGGGATGAGAACGAAGATCTTTGTCCTCGCGGTAACGGTGGCTGCGGTGTGGGGGATGATCGGCTTCCCCCCGGGGATCGCCGGCGGGGGCGGCGGGGGGGTGTTCCAGGACCTCCTCCCCAGCCATCCCGCTTATCAGTACGTCAAGTACCTCCTCGAGCGGGGCATCATCACCGTGGACCCGAGCGGGACGTTCCGCGCCGATGACCCCCTGACCAGGGGAGCCGGGGCCACGTGGATCGCCCGGGCGGTCCAGTACCTGGAGGGGAAGAAGCCGGCGGTGGACGTCCAGGGCCTCACCCAGAAGATCACCTCCCTCGAGGGGCGCATCCGTCAGGTAGAACAGGACATCGTTCAGGTGGTCCGCGAACTCGAGAGCCTTAAGAACACCGTGGGCTCCCTGAGCGCCCGGGTGAGCAAGCTCGAGCAGCAGGGACCGGCCCAGGTCCAGGGGCTCGCCGGGAAGACCCAGCTCGCCCTGATCGTGGGGATCACGGGGGTCGTCCTCTCCCTGGCCGCGCTGGCCCTCTATTTCCTGGGTTAGAGGAGGCGCCGGAGCTCGCGGATCTTGTCCCTGAGGGCCGCGGCGAGCTCGAACTCGAGCCTCTCCGCCGCGGCCCGCATCTCCTTCTCCAGCTCCTTGATCGTGCGCACGAGCTCCTCCCGGGGGAGCTTCTCCGGCTCCTTGGGTACCCGGAATGCCGGGGCCTTCTGTCCGTAGATCTCCTCCGCCAGGTGGTCGTAGACCGCCTTCCTCACTGTCTCCGGGGTGATCCCGTGCTTCGCGTTGTACTCGAGCTGTATCCTCCGGCGGCGGTTGGTCTCCGCGATGGCCTCCCTGATGGAGTCGGTGAGCTCATCGGCGTACAGGATCACCTTGCCGCGTACGTTCCGCGCCGCGCGGCCGATGGTCTGGATGAGGGAGGTGGCCGACCGCAGGAAGCCCTCCTTGTCGGCGTCCAGGATCGCCACCAGCGATACCTCGGGGAGGTCGAGCCCCTCCCGCAACAGGTTCACCCCCACCAACACGTCGAACTTCCCAAGACGCAGGTCCCGCAGGATCTCCACCCGCTCCAGGGTCTCGATCTCCGAGTGCAGGTACCGTGCGCGGATCCCGGCCTCGAGGAGGTACTCGGAGAGGTCCTCCGCCATGCGCTTGGTGAGGGTGGTGACCAGGGCCCGCTCCCCCCGGGCGATGACCTTCTTGAGCTCCCCGATCAGATGGTCTATCTGTCCCTTCGTGGGGTGGACCACCACCTCGGGGTCCACGAGCCCGGTGGGCCGCACGATCTGCTCCACGATCTTCTGGGAGACCGCCCGCTCGTAGGGCCCGGGGGTGGCGGACATGAAGATTACCTGCTTCACCCGGGCCTCGAACTCCTCGAAGGTGAGGGGGCGGTTGTCCAGGGCCGAGGGGAGGCGGAACCCGTACTCCACCAGGGTCTCCTTGCGGGAGCGGTCCCCGTGATACATTCCCCGGAGCTGGGGGACCGTCATGTGGGACTCGTCGATCACCACGAGGAAGTCCGGGGGGAAGTAATCGAGGAGGGTCCAGGGGGGCTCGCCGGGCGCGCGGCCATCGAGGTGGCGGGAGTAGTTCTCGATACCCGGGCACCACCCCATCTCCCGCAGCATCTCCAGGTCGTAGCGGGTGCGCTGCTCCAGCCTCTGGGCCTCGAGGAGCTTCCCCTGGGCGCGGAGCTCCGCCAGGCGCTCCTCCAGCTCCTCCTCGATCCCCTGGATCGCCCGCCGCAGGCGCTCCTCCGGGGCCACGTAGTGGCTCGCCGGGGGGATGACGACCCGCTCCCGGTCGGCGATGTGGTCGCCCGTTAAGGGATCGATCACGGAGATCCGCTCCACCTCGTCCCCGAAGAACTCGATCCGCAGGGCCTCCTCCCCGGAGGAGGGGATGAGCTCGAGGACGTCCCCCCGCAGGCGGAAGGTGGCCCGCTCGAAGGCGATCTCGTTGCGGCGGTACTGCATGAGGACTAGCTGCCTCAGGACCTCGTCCAGGTCGTACTCCCGCCCCACCTCCAACACCAACGACCTCCCCGCGTACGTCTCGGGGGACCCCAAACCGTAGATGCAGGAGACCGAAGCGACGATGATCACGTCGCGCCGCTCCAAGAGGGCCGATGTGGCCGCATGCCGCAGGCGGTCGATCTCCTCGTTGATGGAGGCGTCCTTCTCGATGTAGGTATCGGTCTCGGGGATGTAGGCCTCGGGCTGGTAGTAGTCATAGTAGGAAACGAAGTAGTGCACGGCGTTGTGGGGGAAGAGCTCCTTGAACTCGTTGTAGAGCTGGGCGGTGAGGGTCTTGTTGTGGGCGATGACCAGCGTGGGCTTCTGCACATTACGG
>JAJRVI010000069.1 GCA_024277405.1 Fidelibacterota bacterium | reverse complement strand
TGGTGGCATCCGGGATCTGCGCGGGCGTGTTCGGCGCGGGGATCTCGCTTTCCCCCATGCTCACGGAGATAATGCTTCCCCCCGGGAGCTCCTATCAGGACCAGATCTATATCACCAATACCGGCGATGAACCGGTGGTGGTAGAGGTGAAGGTGCTCGGGTTCATGGCGCCCGAGGGATTGCCCATCTTCCTCGAACCTGCGCTCGACCGCTATCCCTATAGTGGCCGAGATATCTTGACCGTCAAGCCCGCGGAGCAGGAGGTGGATCCCGGGCAGACGGCGGTGTTCTCCTACACCATCACCATGCCGGAGGACCTTGATCCCTTCGGGGGGCGATACGTGGCGGCCATCTTCAAGGTAAAGCCCCTGCTCACCGGGGAAAGCCAGGTCATCATCTCGACCCAGGTGGCGTCGTTGTTCCTCGTGAGCCCCGGACCCGATGCGGCTCCCCACCTGAAGATCGAGAACATCCGCATCCATCAATCGCAAACCGATCCCCGGACCGTCATCCTCGAGGCCCTGATCACCAATGACGGCAACCTCCACGTCAGCAGCGACCAGATCATCGGTTGGATCTACGTCACCGACGCGGATGGCTATCTGGTCGACAAGTTCCAGGTCGATACCCACACCATGTTGCCGGCGAACAAGTACATCCACCGGGAAACGTGGAAGGCCCCCAAGGACCTCCCGGATGGCACATACCAATTCCACTTGGACCTGTGGATCTTCGCGCCCCTGGGAAAGGAGCCGCAGCGGTACTACCTGACGCTTCCCATCGAGCTCAAGTTCTGAGGAAAGCGACCCCGCACGAAAAAGGGGGGCCATAGGCCCCCCCTTTTCGTGCGGGATGAGATCGGGGCGATTCTGGGCGCAATTTGGGTCGTGAAGTGCGAGATCGTGGCATGTGATCGGGTGATCTTCTCCGCCGAGGTGGAGTTCGTGGCCACGCGCACCCCCGATGGCGCACTGGGGATCCTCCCCCGTCATGCCCCGGCCGCGTTCGCGGTGGCGGATGCGCCGTTACGCGTACGCACCCAATCCGGGGAGCTGTCGTTCCGGGTGAGATCCGGCATCGTGAGCGTATCCCCGGGGGGCGTAACCGTGCTCGCCGATTCCGCCGAGGAGGCAGATGCGTAGGGTATTCGTGACGGGGATCGGGGTCATAAGCCCGCTCGGAATCGGAACGGACGCGTTCTTCCAGGGGTTGAGGGAGGCCCGGATCGCGATACGTCGGGTGGAGGACGTCCTCGATCTCGAGGGGATAAGGTCCAAGGTGGGTGCTCCGGTGGTCGATTTCGAGCCCCGGGATTTCATCTCCCCCAAGAAGGCGCGGCGTCTCGGGCGGGCGACCCAATTCGCCCTGGCGGCGGCCCACCTCGCCCTGCGCGAGGCCCGGCTCGATGTCGCCAGGGATCCATCCGGGGGCGTGATCATGGGGACCGGGATCGGACCGGTGGAGGCGATGATCGATAACCTCCACGCCCTAGAGGGCCGGGGCCCGGAGCGGGTATCCCCGTTCTTCGTCCCCACCATGATGCCCAACGCCACCGCCGCCGAGGTGGGGATCGAGTTCGGGTTGAGGGGGCCGAACACCGGTGTCGTCACCGCCTGCGCCTCCGGGGGACATGCCATCGGGCTCGCGTGGCATTGGATCCGGGCCGGCGTGGTGGACTGGGCCCTGGCAGGCGGGACCGAGGCGGTGATGCTGCGGCTCGTATACGCCGGTTTCGACAGGATGGGGGCCCTCTCCCGCTGCCCCGACCCCGAGCGCGCTTCCCGCCCCTTCGATGCGAATCGGGACGGGTTCGTCATGGGGGAGGGGGCGTGCGTGTTGGTGCTCGAGTCGGAGGAGCACCTGCGGGCCCGGGGTGGGGAGGCCCTCGCGGAGCTCGTGGGGTTCGGGGCGAGCTGTGACGCATACCACATAACCGCTCCGCCCGAGGACGGGGCGGGCGCCAGGCGTGCGATGGAGATGGCCCTCCGGAGCGCCGGGCTGTCGACCGAGGACGTGGACTACATCAACGCACACGGTACCTCCACCGTGCTCAACGACGTGGTGGAGACAAGGGCCATCAAATCCCTGTTCGGGGCGCGGGCCTACGAGATCCCCGTGAGCTCCACCAAATCCCAGATCGGACACCTCCTGGGAGCCGCGGGAGCGGTGGAGGCCGCCGCGGCGATCTTCCCCCTCCTGGAGGGATTGGTCCCCGCCACGGTGACCTGGCGGGACCGGGATCCGGAATGCGACCTGGACTACGTCCCCGGCCGCCCCCGGCCGGCGACGGTCAGGGTCTCCCTCTCCAACTCCTTCGGGTTCGGGGGGCAGAACGCCTGCCTCCTATTCCGCGCCGCTTAGCCCTCCCCCGCGATCCTCTCCCATGCCTCCCGGTAGGCCGTGAAATCGGCCTCGGAGAAGAGGACGAACCGGACTTCCTCCAGTGCTCCCGGATTGCCCTCGAGGAACTCTTTCACCGTGCGCAGTGCCACCTCAGCCGCCTTCTCCACCGGGTACCCGTAAACCCCGGTGGAGATGCTGGGAAAGGCGATGGTCTTTATACCCCTCTCCTTCGCGAGCTCGAGGCACGCACGGTACGCCTTGGCCAAAAGCTCGGGCTCCCCTTTGGTCCCCCCGTGCCAAACGGGCCCCACGGTGTGGATCACCCATTTGGCCGGGAGGTTTCCCCCGGTGGTGATCACCGCCTCCCCCGTCTTCAGGCGCCCCCGCTCCCGGCGGATCCGGACCGCCTCCTCCGTCACCCGCGGCCAGCCCCTGCGGTGGATGGCCCCCGAGACCACTCCCCCCGGGGTGAGCTCGGGGTTCGCCGAGTTCACGATGGCCTCCGTCTCCTCCGCCGTGATGTCCCCCTTGAGCAACACCAATTTGCTCTTTCCCACTTCCGCCTCGAACCGCATGGGCACCTCCTCCCGCATTTGTTAGCTCTTCGCCGGTTAGGTTATCGTGTGTCGCTATGAGGGTGGGATACGTGCAGTTTAAGCCGAGTTTCGGTGAGGTAAAGGAGAACCTCGCCCGCGCGTTCGCCTTGATGGAACGCGAAAGCGCGGATCTGTGGGTCCTTCCCGAGCTCTTCGCCACCGGATACCTCTTCTCCTCTCGGGAGGAGCTGGCCGAGCTCTCGGAGCCGGTGCCCGGTGGGGCCACCACCAGGGCCCTCCTCGAGTTCGCCCGCGATCGGGGGACGTACCTCGTGGCCGGCCTCGCCGAGCGGGACGGGGACAGGATATACAACTCCGCGGTGGTGGTGGGCCCCCGCGGCGTCATCGGCCGTTATCGGAAGCTCCACCTGTTCGGGAAGGAGAAGTTCTGGTTCGAGCCCGGGGATCTCCCCCTGGAACCGGTCGAGCTGAACGGCGTCCGGATCGGGGTCATGGTCTGCTTCGACCACTTCTTCCCCGAGGTGGCGCGCACCCTGGCCCTGCGGGGGGCCCAGATCATCTGCCACCCCGCGAACCTCGTCCTCCCCGGGATGGGGCAGCTCTCCATGCGGGTGCGGGCCATGGAGAATCGGGTGTTCACGGTGACGGCGAACCGGATCGGCGGGGAGGCGCGCGGGGAGGAAGTGCTGCGGTTCACCGGGGAGTCCCAGGTGGTGGCGCCCGATGGGACCGTGCTCCTGCGGGCCTCCCGGGCGGGGGAGGGTGCGGACGCGGTGGATATCGACCCGGAAAAGGCCCGTGACAAGCGGATCACGAGGTACAACGATCTCTTCGCCGATCGGCGTCCGGACTTCTACGGCCTCTGAATATGCGGGAGCGCGGGGGATAATCCGGGGGCGGATATGGCGGCGCTGATCTCCCTGTTCGTGGTGGTGGTGCTCTCGCTGGTGGTGACCCGGGTGGCCACGGTGGCCCTCACCCTCACGGGCCTCTCCCGGGAGGTGGCGCGGTTTCAAGCGCGTTCCGCCTTCTCCGGGGTGGGGTTCACCACCTCGGAGGCCGAGTTCGTGGTGAACCACCCGGTACGGAGGCGGATCATCCTCCTGCTGATGCTCCTCGGCAACGCGGGTTTCGTCTCCGCCATCGCCTCGTTGATCCTTTCCTTCCTCACCGCCGCCGGACCCCGTGAGGTCGCGGCGCGTCTCCTGATCCTCGTGCTCGGGCTCGGCGCATTATGGGCCTTGGCGCGGAGCCGACTGGTGGACCGATACATAGGCCGCGCCATCGGATGGGCCCTGCGGCGCTGGACCCATATCGAGGCGCGGGATTACGCGAGCTTGCTGGATCTGCACGGGGACTACCGCGTGGTGGAGCACGAGGTCGGGCCGGGCGACTGGCTCGCCGGGAAGACGCTGGCGGACCTCAAGCTCCGTGAGGAGGGGGTGTTGGTGTTGGGGATCCGGCGCCGGGACGGGACCTACATCGGCGCCCCGCGGGGATGGACCGAGATCCGGCCCGGGGACACGCTGATCATCTACGGGCGCGCGGGCCTGTTGGAGGAGCTCTGTCGGCGCCGCGCGGGCCCCGCCGGGGACCGCGCCCACCTGCAAGCGGTGGCGGAGCAGGAGAGGATCCTGGAGCGGGAGCGCCTCGAGGATTCGTTCAGTCGGTGAGGTCCTCGAGCCCCAGATAGAGCCTCTTGGCGGCGGCCTGCTCGGCCTCCTTCAGGTTCCTGCCCCGGCCCACCGCCCTCTCCCCGCCCAGGGAGACCTCCACCGCGAACACCTTCTCGTGTTCCGGTCCCTCTGTCCCGATGAGCCGATAGCGGGGGAGCTCCCCGAAGCGCTTCTGCCCCAACTCCTGGAGGAGGCTCTTGTAGTCCTCGGGTCGCTGCGCCGCGACCCGGGAGATCCTCTCCCCGTAGAGCCGCCGCACCAGCTCGCGCGCGTACCCGTAGCCCCTTTTCAGGAAGGCCACGGCCAGGATGGCCTCCAGCGCCGCGGCCAGCACCGAGGGACGCTCCCGCACCCCGAGCTCCTCGGCCCCCTCCGAGACGAGCAGGTACTCCCCCAGCCCCAGCTCCCCAGCGATCTCCGCGAGCATCGGCCGCGATACGAGCACGGATCTAAGCCTGGTGAGTTCCCCCTCGTCCCCCTCGGGGAAGAGGTGGAAGAGGATATCGGCCATCGCCAGGTCCAACACAGCATCCCCGAGGAACTCCAGGCGCTCGTTGCTCTCGAGCCCCGCCTCATGCGCGTAGGAGGCGTGACGGAGGGCGGGTGTCAACTCCCCCGGTTCGAGATCCAATCCGAGGGCGGAGAGGAGGGGGCGGAGATCCTGTGATCCCATGTGGCTAGGGCGGGAGGATTCGAACCTCCACAACGGGATCCAAAGTCCCGCGGCCTACCGTTAGCCGACGCCCTAGCGGGGCGCATAAATCTTAGTGATGAGTTTCGGTGATGACAAGATCCCTTCGGGGCCGAGGGGCGCCGGGTCACTCGTTGTGCGGGATCTTGAGGGTGCTTCCCCCGATGAATTCCCGCACCAGGTGATCGCCCGGGATCAGCGTGTGATCCTGGGTCTCCCACATGGTGAGCCCCTCCACCGAATCAAGGAGCGTGCTCACCCGCTGGTATCGGATACGGGCGTCCAGGAAGGCCTCGTAGGGGGCGAGCTCCTCGGCCTTGGGCCAAATCCCGTCGGGGACGAAATAAGGCTTGAGCACCGGGAGATCGAACGGCATCCCCCCGTTGATGGTGTGGTCGGCGAGCCCCATCAGGGGGATGATGGAGAAGAGCTCCCCGGCCCGCACATAGTGCCAATGGAGGAGGGTCTGAAGTGGGGGATGGTTACGGTGTTTCGCGTCCCGGAGCATCCGGCGGAGGAGCCGCACATCGGTGAACTGGGTGAGGCGGCCCGTGGAGCCGTCTCCCTCGTACATCATGTTGCAGGCCTCGATGTAGATCCGGAACATCATCGAACGCTCGATTCCCTCGGTGAGGGGCGGGTAAAAGCCATGGAGGCAATCGAGGAGGAGGATCTGATCGGGCTCGAGCCTCACTCGCTTCGTCCCCACGTGCTCGCCGACCTTGAAGTCGTAGATCGGCTTCTCGATCGTCTTCCCTTCCAACAGCATCTTCAGGTGTTTGTTTATGAGCTGGATGTCGAGGGCCTCGGGGGTCTCGAAATTGCGGTCGTTGATCCAATCGGTGGGGTGTTCCACCAGCGGCCAGAAGTAATCGTCGAGGTTCAACATGAGGAACCGGAGTCCCTCCCGCTCCAGGCGACTGGTGAGCTTCACCGTGGTGGTCGTTTTCCCCGAGGAGGAGGGTCCGGAGATCCAGATCATGCGGATCTCATCGCCCCGATCGATCCGCTCCAGCACCTTCCGCGCGGCCTCGTCCAGGGACCGTTCGTAGACCTCGGTGGCCTCCTCCACGAGCCACTTCATCCGCCCGGCGCGGACGAGCTCGTTGAGTCCCTCCACCGTGTCGCACCCGTGGGCGCGGTTCCATTCCAAGATTTTTTCGTGGAAAGGGGTGGGATAGCCGTTTCCCACGAACTGGTCCATGGTGATGGCCCCGGCCCGCACCCAGTGCTTGCCCCACCGCCAGCATTCGTAGGCATCGGCAACGGTGACGAAGCCGTAGCTCCGCAGCACGTGGATCACGGTGTCCTGGATCTCCTCGATGGTGGGGGGGAAGTTGGCGATCCAATGGCGTGGATCGCGGTTCAGCACTATTACCACGACGTCGGAGAGGAAACGGGCGATCTCCTCATCGCTGCCGTAGGCATCGAAGAGCTGATCGTTCACCCCACCGAGGTAATCCAGGGAGAAGCCGCCCACGGAACGGGCGGCGCGCAGGATGGCGGAGTAAATCCGCCCCTGGTCGAAGGGGACGAGGGAGCGATCGCGCTTCTGCACCTTCCGGATGCGGTTCTGTACGGCCATCCCATCGAATTATATAACGCCAAATCCGTTCGGGGACAACTCGCCCTCTTTAATGGACAATATGGTAAGATTTCGCCGGAAAGGAGGCCACATGGAAGTGCGCGTGAGTTGGCACGAGGGGATGCGGTTCGTGGGCATCGGGCCCTCCAGACACGCAGTGGTGATGGATGCCGACGCCGTGGGGGGTGAGGGGACGGGGCCGCGGCCGGTGGAGCTCATGCTCATGGCCCTGGGCGGGTGCACCGCCATGGACATCGTGGCGATCCTCAACAAGATGCGCACGCCGCCGCGGGGGTTGGAGGTGCTCATCCGGGCGGAGCGGGCCCCCGAACATCCCCGAGCGGTCAGGAAGGTCCACCTCACCTACCGCGCGTGGGGTGTGCCCCGGGAGAACCTGGAGCGGGCCGCGCAGCTCTCCCAGGAACGTTATTGTTCCGTGTCCCATTCCCTCAACGCGGAGCTCTCCTTCTCCGTCGAGGCCCGGGAGTGAGGAACGGTGTGGAGATGTGTGTTCGAACCGGAGGTGAGCGATGGAGAACGAGGTCTTGCGCGCGATCAGGGAACGGCGCAGCATCCCCAGGTTCCGCCCCGCGCGGGTGCCGGGGGACGCGCTCGAGGCCATCCTCGAGGCCGGACGGTGGGCCCCTTCCTATGCGAACCTACAGCCGTGGGAGTTCATCGTTGTGCGCGGGGAGGATCTGAAGAAGGCGCTCAGCGAGATCGCCGGGAAGGTAACGATCTACCGGAGGGGAATCGAGAACGCGGATGTGGTGATCGTGGTCGCGGTGGATCCCGAGATCGACCCACTCCATTATCGGGAGGACGCCGCCGTGGCGACACAAAACATGGCCCTTGCGGCTCATTCCCTGGGGCTCGGAACGTACTGGATCGGGGTCCCAGAGGGAGGACCCAGCTCGGCCGAGGCCCTCACCAAGGAGCTCCTCGGGATCCCGGATGAGTTCAGTGTCGTGGCCATTCTCCCCCTCGGCTACCCCGATCCCGACTACCGCCCCCACAAGGAGCGCCGTCCCCTCGCGGAGATGGTCCACCACGAACGTTTCGGTTCGCGTGGGGGCGGATGAGCATGCGGATCGCGATCCTGGGGGCCACGGGATCCATCGGGGTCCAGGCCCTGGAGGTGGTGCGGGAACTCCGGGGGAGGGGGGAGGACATCGAGATCGTGGCCCTGGCGGCGGGCCGGCGCGTTGAGGAATTGTGTCGGTCCGCCCGGGAATTCGGGGTTCGCGCGATCTCGGTCCTCGGGCCCGCCGAGGCCGGGAGGGCCCGGCAGCTCCTTCCCCCCTCCGTGGAGATCCTCCACGGCCAGGAGGGCCTGGAGGTGATCGCGTCTCATCCCGAGGTGGATTTGGTCCTCAACGCGGTGGTGGGCGCGGCGGGGCTCCGGGCCACCCTGGCCGCCCTCTCCGCCGGGAAACGGGTGGCCCTCGCTAACAAGGAGTCCCTGGTCATCGGGGGCCATCTCGTGATGGAGCTCGTCCGCGACCCGGACCAGCTCATCCCCGTGGACTCGGAGCATTCGGCCATACGACAGGCCCTCCGGGGGCTGACGGGGGACGAGGTGGCCAGGCTCTGGATAACGGCTTCGGGGGGAGCGTTTCGCGACCGAGATCCCGCGGAGCTCTCCCAGGTGACCCCGGAGGAGGCCCTGGCACACCCCACGTGGAACATGGGCCCCCGGATCACGGTGGATTCGGCCACCCTGGTGAACAAGGCCTTCGAAGTGATCGAAGCCCACTGGCTCTTCGCGATGCCGTACGGGAGGATCGGGGTCCTCCTCCATCCCCAATCCATCGTGCACGGTGTCGCGGAGCTCGTGGACGGGAGCTGGATCGCGGTGCTCTCCACGCCGGACATGCGGATCCCCATCAAATACGCGCTCACCTACCCCCGGCACCTCCCGCCCCCGCCGCGCGGTTTCTCCCTGGCCGGCAAGAACCTGGAGTTCGAGGAGATCCCGGAAGGGAGGTACCCGGCCTTCGAGGAGGTGCTGGGGGCGGGGATCGAGGGCGGTACCGCCCCCGCGGTGGCGAATGCCGCCGACGAGGAGTTGGTGGCCGCCTTCCTGGCGGGGCGGATCCCCTTCACCGCCATCGCCGCGGGGATCTCACACGTGCTCGAGCGTCACGCCCCCATGCCCGTCCCGCGGTTGGAGGACATCCTCTCCGCCGATGCGTGGGCCCGGGAGGAGGTCCACCGCTGGATGGCCCAACGCTTCGGCCCTACAATCGGCCGCGAAAGGAGAATGGATGGGTCCGACGACCGATGAGGTGTTGGCGGTGTTGCGTGACAAGGTGATGGATCCCGAACTCGGGGTGAACATCGTCGATCTCGGTTTGGTTTACGACGTCGAGGTCGGTGAGGGCAGGATCTCCATCGACATGACCCTCACCACGCCCGGATGTCCGCTGGCGGGCACGTTGGCGGCCCAAGCGGAACAAGTATTGCGCGAGGCGTTCGAGGGCTACGAGGTGGAGGTGAACCTGGTCTTCGATCCCCCGTGGACACCGGACCGAATGTCCGAAGAGGCCAGGAGGATGCTCGGCTTCGGCTGATGGCGAAGTGCCCGATCTGCAACGAGAGGACGGCCAATCGGTTCTGTCCCGTTCTGGGAAAGAAGCTCTGCAGTATCTGTTGCGGTGAACACCGCCAGAAGGCGATCAGTTGTCCCCCCGATTGCCAGTACCTCGTGGCGGCCCTGCGCAAACGCCGGGAGAAGCTGGGACGGGAGCTCACGAAGGAATGGGAGCGTTTCACGGGCGTCCTCCGCGAGAAAGGGGACGGACATCTCGTCCCCATGTTGGAGATCCTGCGGGAGGCGCTCGCTAACGGGATCCACAGGCTGGATGTGTCCGACGATCAGGTGGTCGCCGCGCTGGAGTACTGTGCCCAGCGCCTCTCCCCCATAGAGCTACTGGAGCGTCCCCCCAACATCCTGGGGCGTGCGTTGGAGGAGACGCTCGTTCCTCTGGTACAAAGCGGCAAGCTCGAACGGGATCTCGTGCGCGAGGCCTTGAAGGCGCTGGCCGGCTTCGTGGGGTATTTCAGCCAAGGCACTGAGGAAGGGCGGTTTGTGGAAGCCCTCCTCGGTCTCTTCCCTCCGCCGCCCGGGAAGCCCTCCTCTATCATCCGCCCGGAAGGCCCCGGGATCATCCGGCCGGATATGGGAGAGCTGTGAACTCCCGCGCCACCGGCGCGTTCGGATCCACCCTCCGGTTAGGGTGGGAGATGTCCCGGGGCCGGGACGGGCCCGGGGTACCTCCCGCGAGCTCTCCCCGCATTTTCGGTGGGGAGCATCGTCTCAGGCGTGATGCCTCATAAATGCATGTTACCGAAGGCCTTGGTCTTGTCTCCTAATTGGGTTAATTCCGCTGGCGCCATAATTTTTCTTAATTTGCCTCCATTTTTCTCTTTATCTCCGCGGGATTC
>JAJRVI010000068.1 GCA_024277405.1 Fidelibacterota bacterium | reverse complement strand
TGTCACCTCCCGTTGGGTTCCCCCGGGGAATACGTGGAGAGGCTCCGGGAGGCCCGGGTCGTCGCCGATCCGCGGGAACGGGAGGAGATGATTGTGGGGGCGGCGGCGCGGGTGGAGGATGAGCACGGGGTGAGGGCCCTGTGGACGGAGGGGCTTCTGGGGACCATCGTGGGCTCGCTGGAGTGGCCCGCCCCGGTCGTGGGGGAGTTCCCGGCGGAGTTCCTGGACCTCCCCGCCGCGGTGATCGCCGCCGTCCTCCACGAGGAGGGGAAGTTCGTCCCCTTCGCCCGGGATGGGGCGCCCGCACCGGTCTTCCTCGGGTTCCGCGATGGGAAGGAGGACGAGAAGGGGTACGTCAGGCAGGGGTACGAACGCGTGGTGAAGGCCCGCTTGCGTGACGCTCGGTTCTTCTTCGAGAACGACCTGAAGAGGCCCCTGGCCGAACGCGTGCCGGATCTGCGAGGGGTCGTGTACGAGGCGCGCCTCGGGACCGTGTGGGACAAGGTCCAACGTATCCGGGAGATCTGCAACCGCCTGGTGGGGCCCCTGGGATTGGGTGAGGAAGGGGCGAGGCTTCTGGATCGGGCGGCGTTCCTCTGCAAGGCCGATCTCACCACGGAGATGGTGAAGGAGTTCCCCGAACTCGAGGGGGTGATGGGGGGGATCTACGCCCGGATCTCGGGGGAGCGGGAGGAGGTCGCCGAGGCCATCGAGGAACATCTCCTGCCCCGGACCCGGACGGACGAACTCCCGGAGACCCCGTTGGGGACGGCCCTGAGCCTCGCCGACAAGCTCGACACGGTGATGGGGGCGATCCTGGTCGGCGAGGTCCCCACCGGCTCGCGCGACCCTTACGGCATCCGCCGCGCCGCCAATGCCCTGATCGCCCTGATCCTGGGGAAGAGGCTCATGGTGGATCTGTTCGGGCTTATCGATGCCGCCAGGGACCTATACCCCCGGCTTCCCGAGGGGAGGGGGCCGGAAGAGGTGAAGGCGTTCCTGCTGGAGAGGCTGCGCCACATCCTCCGGGATGACCACGGCATCCCCCACGACGTCGTCGAGGCGGTGCTCGCGGTCCCCCGGGGCGATTTCGTCGGGCTGTTGGAGCGTGCCCAGGCCCTTGCCTCCCTGCGGGGAGAGGCGGACCTGGCGGCGGTGGCCCAACTTTTCGAACGGTTGCGGAACATCACCGGGGACCACGCGGACACCTCCTTCGACCCAGAGCTGTTCCAACAGGAAGAGGAACGCGAGCTCTGGCGTGCCTATCTCAAGGCCGAGGGCCATCTGCGGCGGGCCCTGGAGGAGAGGGATTACGTGGGGGCGATCCGGGCCTTGCTCCCGCTGGGCGAGCCGATCCACCGCTATTTCGAGCGGGTGTTCGTGATGGCGGACGACGAGAGGATTCGGACGAACCGTCTTTCCTTCCTGAGGGCGTTGCTCTCGCTTTTCTGGGAGATCGGGGATTTGAGCAAGCTCATCACGTGATGCGCGGGAGAACAGGGGGCGATGTGAGGGGGCCGGTTAACGGGCGGCCCAGCCGCGAACACAGGGGGGGATGGTTATTCCGATGCGCGTCTCGCGGTTCGCGTCGAAAGCGGCCCCCGTGAAACGCTGAACCCCGTCCCCTCCCCTCCGGCACAAGGGGGCGAGTATGGCGCGAGTGTTCCTCGGGTTGCAGGCGGAGGTTCCCCCGCAACGGGAGAGGATCGTCGAGGCGCTTGGTCGGTTGGAGTCCTGCGGTATCAAGATCCAGCGGACCTCCTCTTGGTTCCAGACCCCCACAAGGGGGAACTCCTATGGAGCCATGGGCATCGCGGTGGAGGTCACGACGAGCTTAATGCCCCGCGAACTCTCCTTCATCTGTCAGGGGATCGAGAGGATACTGGGGAAGGAAAGGGCGGAACCGTTGGGGCCCAAGCCGATCGAAATCGCGATCCTCCTCTACGGGGACCGTGTGATAAACGAGGGGGACCTCCACATCCCCTGCCCCCACCTTCTGCGCCGGGAGGCGATCCTGGCCTCGCTCGCGGAGCTCGTCCCCGATATGGTCCATCCCGTGCTCGGGCGGACGATCGGGGAGCTCGTGGCCGAGCTTCCCCCGGAAAGGAGGCCGATACGCTCCGAGGAAACCACATCCTCGTGAACGTGCAGCGGAGCCCAACGGGCGTCCGCAAGCGGGTGGCCATCGTGGAGGAGGGGCGCCTGGTGGAGATCTACTTCGAATGCCCCGAGCGGCCGCGCCTGGTGGGGAACATCTACAAGGGAAAGGTGGAGACGGTTCTCGCCGGTCTGGGGGCAGCGTTCGTGAACGTGGGCGAAAAACAATCCCTCTTCCTGTCCCAACACGAGATAAACGACGCGATCCTCATCGCGAAGGGATTCGAGCCCTGGAAGGGGGCGCCCCCGATCCAGAAGGTCCTGCGTCCCGGACAGTCCCTGATCATCCAGGTACGCCGCGAGGGGGTGGGAACCAAGAATCCCCAGGGCACGACGAAGATCAGCCTCCCCGGTCGGTACTGGGTCTTCCTCCCCAAGGAGGATCGGGTGGCGGTCTCGCGGCGGATCACCGACCCGAACGAGGCCAAGCGCCTGCGGCAAATCGCCTACGAGCTGAAGGCCCCCGGCGAGGGACTCATCGCCCGGACCGCCGCGGCCGGCGCCTCCAAGGAAGATCTAGAACGTGATTTCAAGTTCCTCCTCGGTACATGGAAGGGGATCGAGGAGATGGCGGAGCGGGTATCCGCCCCCGCGCTCCTCTACCGGAACCCTGACCTCGTGAAGGCCATCGTGCGGGACCGGTTCACCGAAGAGGTGGGTTCCCTCATCGTCGACGACGAGGGGGAATATAAAGAGATCCTCCACTACCTCCACTATCTGCACCTGGACGCGCTCAAGCCCCGGGTGAAGCTGTACCGGGGGGCGATGCCCCTCTTCGTGCGTTACGACGTCGAGCGCCAGCTACGGGAGGCCCTCCAGCGCCGGGTGCCCCTGAAGGGAGGGGGGTTCATCACCATCGACGAGACCGAGGCCCTCACCGCCATCGATGTGAATACGGGAAAGGACATCCGCCACAAGAACCAGGAGGCGGCGATCCTGAACACGAACCTGGAGGCCGCGGTGGAGATCCCGAGGCAGCTGCGCCTGCGGAAGCTCTCGGGGATCATCATCGTGGACTTCGTGGACATGGCCTCCAAGGCCGATGAGCGCAAGGTCATCGAGCGGTTGAAACAGGAACTCCGCAAGGACCGTGTCCCGGCCGACTTCATCGACGTGACGAAGCTCGGGCTCGTGGAGATCACCCGCAAGAAGGAGGGGGAGTCCCTCTCCGCGATGCTCGAGTCACTGGAGGAGGGGTTCTGACCCGCCCGCGATCCCGTTTTTTTCCCGGTCGGATCAGGCCGGGCACCGTCCCCCTCCCCCCTGCCCTTGAACTAAAACAGAGTTCCACATATAGTTTGGGCTACTATATAGATCGCTAAAGAGAAGGGGGATAGGGTGACGCCGTTCCTCTTTTTGGGCGGGTTTTATGTGGGCTGGAACATCGGGGCCAACGATACGGCCAACTGCGTTGGGACCTCCGTCGGCTCGGGGCTCCTCTCCTACCGCGGGGCCATAGCTCTGGTCTCCCTCTTCGTGGTGATTGGGGGGCTGCTCCAGGGGGGGAACGTGGCGATGACGGTGGGGAAAGGGGTTGTGGAGGCAGAACTGCCACAGGCCGCCGTCCTCGTCGCGTTGATCTCGGCGGGGGTCTTCGTCACCCTGGCCACCGTGTTGAAATTGCCCGTGTCCACCACCCAGGCCATCGTGGGCGCGGTCGCCGGGATAGGGTTGGCCGCCGGTGCGCCCGTCAATGTGGGCAAGCTCGCCGAGATCGCCCAGGTGTGGGTGATAAACCCATTCCTCATGGCCTTGCTCTCATACGTCATCTATCGGGTAGCCACCTTTCTCATGCGGCGTGTGCGGTATGTGGAGCTCTGGGACCGCCTGATGGGTATCTTGGTTCTTTTCTCGGTGGCCTACATGGCGTTTTCCCTGGGCGCGAATCACGTGGGCACCACCATCGGCCCGCTGGTGAACCTCGGATTCGGAGGGAGGTGGCTCATCCTGTTCGGCGGTCTGGCGATCGCCGCCGGGGTGATCACCTTCAGCCGCGGCGTGACCGAGACGCTGAGCAGCTCCATCACCGTTTTGGATCCCCTAAGTGCCTTCTCGGCCCAAGCCGCGGCTGCCATGGGGGTGCACCTCTTCTCCATCCTGGGCATCCCCGTCTCCACCTCCCAAGCGGTGGTGGGGGCGGTGGTGGGGGTGGGGATCGTGAAGGGCATCCGGGCCATCAGCCGCCGCCGCGTGTTGGAGATCCTCATCGGGTGGGTGGCCACGCCCACCACGGCCGGCCTCTTCGCGTTCGGTCTTTACCGGCTGGTGGGGCTTATCGGCGGGGCTTAGGCTCCCTCGCCGCGGACGAGTTTCTCGAGATATTCCTTGATCTCCTCGAACCCGTAGATGGTGCGGCCCGTCTCGTAGTCCTCGAGCCAGGCCTCGGCGATGGTGTCGTCGCGACGAATCTCGATATCATCGATCCCAAGGGCCTCCACGAGGTCCTTGGCCTCCAACTCTATCTCCCGGTTCTTCACGCGGAAGAGGAACCGCGGTATCCGCAAAGCATCCACCTCCTTTCCCGTCCCCATATGAGGCGACAACCCTTTTACCCGCGATCGATGCGCCCGCAAATGGAGGACGGCTTGATCCGGCAGGCACCCAGGAACCCCTTCGACATGGCCCAGGGGGAGAGGGTCACCATGCCTTCCCGGGCGGTGGCGTGGAGCATCCTTCCCCCTCCGGCCCAAATCGCCACGTGGCCCGGGAAGAACAAGAGATCGCCCGGTTCCAGCTCCTCTGGCCCCACCTCTTCCCCCACCCCCGCCTGGTCCCGAGAGTCCCGGGGGAGCCAGATATCGAACACGAAGTGGAACAGTCGCTGCACGAATCCCGAGCAGTCGAACCCGAACGGCGAGGTCCCGCCCCAGAGATAAGGATGGCCCCGGAGCGAGAGGCCGAGGGCGAGGAGATCCTCCATGTCGCCGCGCCAGGCGATCGGCCGCACCGCCCCTTCCGGCACGATCCCCGACCTCCCGGTGGGGAGAAGCACCTTCACGTCCCGACCGCGCCGCTCGCCCGGGATCCGGGCATCGAGGGGTAAACGGAAGATGATCTCCGCGCTAACGGGATCCATCACGGGGACTATGGGCCGCGAGATCTTGTAGTTCGGTTCAGGCAGGGGCTCGTACACGAGGTGTGTACGGCGGATCCAACCCTCGTAACCATCGGGCCCACGGACGCGCACGAACTCCCCCGCCTCCTCCAGGGGCGCGCAGGGGGTGAAGCAGAGGAGTTGCGAGACCCGTTCCGCCCGGGGATCGGGTTCAGCCAGGAGATCGGCCACCGGGGGGCGGACGTACATCACCCCAAGGGTGGGGGCATGATCTCCCCCCGCCAGAGATCCTCCACCCGCTCCCGCTCCCTGGCCAAGAGTGGTTCTCCCCGGCAGATCAGGACCTCGGCCGGATGGGGCCGGGAATTGTACCGGGAGGACATGGAAGCGCCGTAAGCCCCTGCGTCCAAGATCGCGACGAGGTCCCCGGGCGCGAACGGCGGCAAGGGAACATCCCGGGCGAGCACATCCGCGTTCTCGCAGATCGGTCCCA
>JAJRVI010000007.1 GCA_024277405.1 Fidelibacterota bacterium | reverse complement strand
TGTTGCGGGAAACCGAAAGCCTCCGGGCCGTCTCCCGGATGCTCCCACACTCCCGGTACACCTCCACGATCTCGAGCCTCAGCACGAGCTTGCCCTCCTGGGTGGCCAGGGCGTAAAGTTGCGGTAGGGTGTGGCAAAACACCCCGGCATCCCTCCTTCTTTTAGGTGTTTCATCAGCTCACAAATAGGAGGGATGCCGCACATTCTCAAGAACTCCTCAAAAGCCGAAAGATCCGGCCTGAGGGGTGGGTCATCATGTGTTGGCCCACTTACTGTGAACGGTTGACGCGGGGGAGGTCGTGATATATATTGGCCTCCAAATGGGGCCTGAGACAGTTCGCCGATATTTAATGCCTGTGCGCCGCAGCGCCTGACCCCTGGGTCGGAGGCCCCAGTCCCGCTGTTCCATTCCCACCTTGAATTCCCTGGCATATTCGGTCCTTCCCCAATCCCTGAGGTTTCGAAAGGAGGGAGGAATGGCGTTTAACGGTCCCTCTACGTTGGCGGTGCACGGAGGGGAAGAGCGGTGGAAGCCCGAGAACTCCCTGACGACCCCGATCTTCCAGACCGCTACCTATCCGTTCCGGAACATGGGCGAACGGCTGGCCTACAACACAGGGGAGATCTCCCGCATCACCTACGGGCGCTATGGGAACCCCACCCAGCTGGCCGCCGAGGCGAAGCTCGCCGCCCTGGAGAAGGGAGAGGCGGCGTTGCTCTTCGCGAGCGGCATGGCCGCCATCACCACCTCCCTTTTGACTTTCCTCTCCCGGGGAGACCACGCCCTGTTCGTGGACCAATGCTACTGGCAGACCCGGACCTTCGCCCTCTCCTTCCTCCCCCGGCTGGGGATCGAGGCGGAGCTCATCCCCCGCTGGTCCCCGGGGGAGGTGGAGCGACGGGTCAGGGGGAACACGAGGGTCATCTTCGCCGAGGTCCCCACGAATCCCCACCTGTACATCCCCGATCTGGAGGAGTTGGTGGCCGCCGGCCGGGCTTGTGGCGCCGTGGTGATCGTGGATTCCACCATGGCGACGCCGGTCAACCTGCGTCCCCTGGAGTTCGGGGTGGACCTCGTGGTCCATTCCGCCACCAAGTACCTCGGGGGGCATAACGATCTCCTGGCCGGTGCGGTGGTGGGGGCCGGGGAGCGGGTGGCGGCCATAAAGGAGACCCAGGCCTATCTGGGGGGTATTCCCGACCCCCACGGGGCATACCTCCTCCTGCGGGGGATAAAGACCCTGGCGCTGCGGGTCGAGCGCCAGAACGAGACCGCCTTGGCGGTGGCCCGCTTCCTGGAGGGGCACCCGAAGATCAGGAGGGTCTGGTATCCCGGCCTCGAGAGCCACCCCCACCATGAGGTGGCGAGACGTTACCTCACGGGGTTCGGCGGGGTGGTCAGCTTCGAGCTCGCGGCCTCGGCGGCGGAGACGGGCAGGTTCATCGACGCCCTCCACATCCCCTACCTCGCCTCCAGTTTCGGCGGGGTGGAGTCGTTGGTGGAGCAGTCCGCCTTCACCTCGTTCTGCGCGTTCTCCCCGGAGGAGCGGCGCGCGCTCGGGATCTCGGACTCCTTGGTGCGCCTCTCGGTGGGGGTTGAGGACCCGGATGACCTCATCGCGGACCTCGAACGGGCCCTGGCGGAAGCGCTTCCTTGAGGGGGCCACGGGTTCAGCGGCGCCCCGGATCTCGGGGGAGTGGGGCACCCCGTTTCCGGGGCGGTGTTCGTTCACGTTTCGGCACGCACGAGGAAGATCAGCACGGGGATGCAAGCCCGAGCGGGCGTGTTCGCCTCGCAGAAGGCGACGAATGCCACTGCCAGGTAAAGGGTGCCCCCGCGGGGAACGGCCTTGCCGGCGACCCGCTCCAGCCAGTCCAAGATCGGGGCCGGATCGGGGACAGCGATGGCATAGCTCGGCGCCCGTGTCCAATCCACATACACGCCGACGGGGGTCATCTTACCCGGGGGGATGGGGTTCGCGGCCTGGGAAGTGTCGACCCGGATGAAGGGGAAGGGGTTGTAGGTCGACCACCGCACCGGGGACGTACATGTATTGAAGAGGATGACCCGGTGGTAACGGTTCTCCACGGTGAAGAGGAGGACCTGGGGCGCGCCCATAAGGCATGGCCTGGCGGTCAGGGGAAGCGGCGGGAGCTGGAGGCCGGGACTCTGCTGGCCGAGGACGGCTCCGGAAAGGAGGAAGGCGGTTGCGAGGGCTAGGACCGACCGTGTCATACGCTTCACCTCCTTCGGTATTGGGATCGCCCCCCTAGGTTACGCGTGCCGGATCTTTTCGTCAATGCCTTCGAAGTTTTTGCGGAACCAACAGTCCCGCCGGTGGGCTTCCCTGGCCCGGCCGGGTCCGCTCGGAGCGCACCGGTGCTCCCCCTTATCCCTGGATCCCCGGCCCGATCGGGGCGGGGCTGGCGCCGTGGGGCCGCGGGGGCTAGGATGGGGAGAGGTGAGGTCCATGGAGGAAGAGGTCGGCGAGGTGATCGATTTCTTCAAGAGGATTTCCGTGGCCGCGGTGCGCGTGTATCCCGGAAAGTCATTGCGGCTCGGCGACCGGATCATCATCAGGGGACCGCACACCTATATAGAGCAGGTGGTCGACTCCCTCCAGATCGAACACAGGCCCGTGGCAGAGGCGGGCGGCGGCGCGGAGGTCGGGCTGTTGGTGCACCTCGAGCCCCAGGGGGGCGAGCCGATCCCCAACGTCCCCCGGGAGGGCAACAGGGTCTATCGGGTGGTGGAATAGACCCGGTTCCCCGTAGCTCTCCTGCCCGCCCCGCATGGGGAGCGGGATGAGGGGGGTCATGGCGGCGGGGCGTCCGTTCACCGTCCCGGGGAAGGTCGTCCTTCGGTCCCGACGGCGACAACGGCATCGGGGCACAGCGGGCCAGGCGGGTTGACCGGATCTCGCGTCCATTATAGGAACGATTTCCCGTTTTGACGGGACATGATGTTTTGATTAAAAATGCTGACGAAGAGAAAT
>JAJRVI010000067.1 GCA_024277405.1 Fidelibacterota bacterium | reverse complement strand
GAAGCCGCCTTCAACCTCGGGGTCAACACCTCCCAGTACCCCATCCGGGGCACGGTGGTGCTTCCCCACGGGATCGGCCGGACCGTGCGGGTCCTGGTGTTCGCCCGGGGCGAGAAGATCCGCGAGGCCGAGGAGGCGGGGGCCGATTACGTGGGCGGCGAGGAGCTCGCCGAGCGGATCCAGAAGGAGGGCTGGCTGGAATTCGACCGGGTGATCGCCACCCCGGACATGATGCCGGTGGTGGGGAAGCTGGGCCGGATCCTCGGCCCCCGGGGGCTCATGCCCTCCCCCAAGACCGGCACCGTCACCATGGACGTCGCCCGGGTGGTGAAGGAGATGAAACAGGGGATGGTGGAGTTCCGCGCCGATCGGTACGGGATCGTCCACGCCCCCTTCGGCAAGGTCTCCTTCGATACGGATAAGCTCCTCGAGAACCTGGTGGCCTTGACCCGCGCGATCCTCGACAGGCGCCCGGAGGGGTTCAAGGGCCGGTACCTCCAACGGGTCACCATCTCCTCCACGATGGGGCCGGGGATCCCGGTGGACGAGCGGGAACTCATCCAGCTCGCGCAGAAGCTCTGAAGGGGGACGGCATGCCGAGACCCGAGAAGGTAGCCCAAGTCCAAGCCCTGAAGGAAAAGCTATCGAAGGCCCAGGGCCTGGTGTTGGTGGAGTACCTGGGGATTCCCGCGCCGGAGATGGTGGAGCTGCGGGAGTTCATGAAGGAGAAGGGGCTGGAGTTCCGCGTGATCAAGAACACCCTCACCCGCATCGCCGCAGAGGAGCTGGGCCTCGAGGAGCTCGTGGAGTACCTTCACGGGCCCAACGCCATCGTGATCGGCTACGATGACCCCACGGTCCCCTTCCGGGCGGTGCGGGAGTCGCGCAAGAAGTTCCCCCAGCTCAAGGTGAAGGTGGGCATCTTCGAGGGGGAGACGCTCCCCCCCGAGGAGGCGGATAAAATAGCGGATCTCCCGTCGCGGGAGGAACTCTTGGCCCGGCTCGCCGGGGCGGTCGCTGGCCCGGTCCGGGGCCTGGCCGTTGCCCTGGCGGGCATCCTGCGTAAGCTTGTGGTGGCCTTGTCCGAAGTCCAAAGGAAGAAGGAGGCGTCGTCATGACCAAAGAGGAAATCCTGCAAGCCATCGAGGAGATGTCGGTAAAGGAGCTGGCTGAGCTCGTGGCCGCCATCGAGGAGCGGTTCGGGGTCTCGGCCCAGGCCGCGGTGCCCGTGGCGGTGGCCGCCGCCCCCGCTGCCGGCGCTGCCCCCGCCGCCGAGGAGAAGTCCACCGTGGACGTGGTCCTGACCGCCGTGGGGCAGCAGAAGATCCAGGTCATCAAGGCCGTCAAGGAGATCACGGGCAAGGGCCTCAAGGAGGCCAAGGAGCTCGTGGACAAGCTGCCCGCGGTGATAAAGTCCGGCGTCGATCCCGAGGAGGCCGAGGAGATCAAGAAGAAGCTCGAGTCCGCCGGGGCCGAGGTCGAGCTGAAGTAACCGGGAACGCGAGGAGGTGAGGGGGCCCAAGGGCCCCTTTTGTCCTATGAGGACGGACAGGCGTTGGTACGGCCGTTGCCGGTGGTGGATGGAGCCGCCGTATCTCCTGGAGAGCCAGCGGCGCTCCTACGAGCGGTTCCTCTCGGAGGGGATCCGGGAGCTCTTCGAGGAGATCTCGCCCATCCGCTGTCCGGGACGGGACGACCTTTACCTGGAGCTCGTGGACCCCACCCTGGGGGAGCCCCGGTACTCCGAGGAGGAGTGCCTCGACAAGGGGTTGACCTACGCCGCCCCCCTGCGGGTGACCGCGAGGCTGTGGGAGGGCGGCAAGGTGGTGCGGGAGACCGAGCTGTATCTCGCCGATATCCCACTCATGACCTCACGGGCCACCTTCATCATCAACGGGACGCAGAACGCGATCGTCAACGAGCTCGCCCGCTCCCCGGGCCTCTACATCACCCAGGAGGGTCCCACCCTCTATCGGGCCCACTTCCTCCCGGAGCTGGGCGCGTGGCTCGAGATCGACCTGGACGTGCGTCGGTGGACCCTCCGGGCGAGCCTGGACCGGCGGGCCAAGATCCCGGTGACCACCTTCCTGCGGGCCCTGGGGATGGAGGCCGCAGAGATCCTCAAACGCTACTCCATCGAGGTCCCGCCCGAGGAGCTCACCGACAAGGTGGGGGCGTTGCTCGCCGAGGACGTGGAGGTGGGGGACGAGCGCTGGGAGGCGGGCAGCGAGCTCACCCGGGAGCGGGCCTCCGCCGCCGCGGCGGCGGGCCGTACCCTCCGCCTGGTGCACCCAGCGGTCCAGAAGTCCCTCTCCGAGGACAAGACCCAGTCGCAGGAAGAGGCGATCCGTTACATCTATCATCGGTTCCGCCCCTCCGACAGGCCCTCCCTCGCCCAGATGGAGGAGTACCTACGGGACTTCTACTTCAACCCCGACCGGTATCGCCTCACCAAGATCGGTCGGTTCAAGCTCAACCGGAAACTGGGGCTCGACCGGGAGGAGACCTATCTCACCCCGGAGGACATCTTCCGCGCGGTGGAGCTGCTGTTGCGGGCCCCGGACGATCCCCGGCTCCTGGACGAGAAGGACCACCTCGCGAACAAACGCGTGCGCCTCCCGGGGGAACAGGCCCAGTCCGCCCTGCGGGCGGGGCTCGTGCGCATGGCCCGGGTGGCCCAGGACAAGCTCTCCCGTTACGACCCCGAGGACAAGGACATCATCCGGAAGATCATCTCCGCCCGCACCGTCCAGGCCGCGGTGAACGCCCTGTTCTACACCGGACGCCTGTCCCAATTCCTGGAGCAGACGAACCCCCTCTCCGAGCTCACCCACAAGCGGCGACTCTCCGCCCTGGGGGGCTCGCCCCAAGCCAAGCGGGCCAAGATCGAGGTCCGGGATGTCCACCCTTCCCACTACGCCCGCATCTGCCCCATCGAGACCCCCGAGGGCCAGAACATCGGGCTCATCACTTCCATGGCGGTCTTCGTGCGCGTCAACGATTACGGGTTCCTCGAGGCCCCCTACGTGAGGGTGAAGAAGGGGAAGGTAACCGGGGAGATCGTGTACCTCATGGCCGACGAGGAGGAACGGTATCTGATCGCCCCCGCCACTGTCCCCATCGACGCCAAGGGCCGCATCCAGGGGGATCTGGTCCCCGTGCGCACCGGCCGGGAGGAGATCAGGTTCGTGCCCCCGGAGGAGGTGGACTTCGTGGAGGTCGCGCCCCACGCCACCGTGGGGGTCTCGGCCTCCCTGATCCCGTTCCTCGAACACGATGACGCCAACCGGGCCCTGATGGGGGCCAACATGCAGCGCCAGGCCGTGCCGCTACTGCGTCCCCAGGCCCCGCTAGTGGGGACGGGGATGGAGCGGGTGGCGGCGGTGGACTCCGGGGCCGTGGTGGTGGCGGAAGAGGACGGCGTGGTGGAGAAGGTGGACGCCCGCCACATCGTCGTCCGCACGAAGAAGGGCAAGAAGGTCTACAGGCTCGCTAACTTCGAGCGCTCCAACCAGGACACCATCGTCCACCATCGCCCCATCGTCTGGCCCGGCGACAAGGTGAAGGCGGGGGACGTCCTCGCCGATTCCCTCTCCACCGATGGGGGTGAGCTGGCGCTGGGGGCCAACCTCCTCGTGGGGTTCCTGCCGTTCGAGGGCTACAACTACGAGGACGCCATCGTCATCTCCGAGAGGCTGGTGCGGGAGAACATCCTCGACTCCATCCACATCCAGGAGTTCGAGGTGACGGCGGAGGAGACGAAGCTCGGGCCCGAGGAGATCACCGCCGATATCCCCGGCCTCTCGAACAAGGACCGCAGGAACCTCGACGAGCACGGTATCATCCGCGTGGGAACGGAGGTGAGGACCGGGGACGTGCTCGTGGGCAAGGTCACCCCCAAGGGCGAGGCCGAGCCCACCCCGGAGGAGAAGATCTTCCGCTCCATCTTCGGGGAGAAGATGAAGAGCTTCCGCAACACCTCCCTGCGCATGCCCCCCATCTCCGGGACCGCCACCGTGATCCGGGTCAAGCGGTTCTCCCGCGCCGCGGGGGACGAGCTCGAGGCCGGGGTCAACGAGCTGGTGAAGGTCTACGTGGCCCAGCGCCGCCCCATCGCGGTGGGCGACAAGCTCGCCGGGCGCCACGGGAACAAGGGCGTGATCGCGAAGATCCTCCCGGTGGAGGACATGCCGTTCCTCCCCGATGGGACCCCCTTGGACGTGATCCTCAATCCCCTGGGCGTTCCCTCGCGGATGAACCTGGGACAGATCTTCGAGACCCACCTAGGGTGGCTGTGTAAGCTCCGGGGCGAGAAGGCGGCCACGCCCCCCTTCGACGGGGCCAAGGAGGAGGAGATCCTCGCCGAGCTCTCCGAGGCCCGGAAAGAGGTGGGACTGGACGCCGGTGACAACCGGGACGGGAAGGTGGTCCTGCGCGATGGCCGCACGGGGGAGCCCTTCGAGCAGCCGATCACCGTGGGCTACATGTACATCATGAAGCTCGAACACATCGCGGCCGACAAGATCCACGCCCGCTCCACCGGTCCCTACGCCCTCATCACCCAACAGCCCCTCGGGGGGAAGGCCCAGTTCGGGGGCCAGCGCCTCGGCGAGATGGAGGTCTGGGCCCTGGAGGCGTACGGAGCGGCCTCGCTCCTCCAGGAGATGCTCACGGTGAAGTCCGACGATACCAAGGGAAGGGTCCAGCTGTACAAGGCAATCCTCAAGGGGGAGGAATTCCCACGCCCGGGGATTCCCGAGTCGTTCAAGGTCCTGTGGCGGGAACTGCAGGGGCTGTGCCTCTCGCCCAAGGCGTATGACCACAAGGGCAGGGAGTTGGATATCGTGTGAGGGGGGAGTTCGAGCGGGCGGCGGGGTACGTGCTCTTCCGGGAGCGGGGCGGAAGGCGCGAGTACCTCCTTGTACGCAATAAGAACGGCCGCCATTGGGGGTTCCCCAAGGGACGTATCGAGGCCGGGGAGAGCCCGGAGGAGGCCGCCCGCCGTGAAGTGGCCGAGGAGGTCGGGATCCGCGACCTGCGGCCGATCCCCTTCTCCCGCACCATAAATTACAGCTTCATCCGTAACGGAAAACTGATCCACAAAGAGGTCACCTATTTCCTCGCCGAGACCCGGGAAGAGGGGACACTGAACGCCCAGGAGCTGGTGGAGATGCAGTGGCTTCCGTTCGCGCGTGCCCTCGCGACCCTCACCTACCCCGAGCAGCGGGGGGTGTTGAAGGAGGCCGATGAGGCACTGACGCGGGGCGGGGACGCCCCCACCGGGAAGACCTGAGAAATGGAGAACGAGCTTTCGCTAGGGTCGCCCGCGCTCTGGGTCGCGTTGGGGATCTTCATCGCGGCCTATGTGTTCATCTTCACCGAGAAGGTCCACCGCACCATCGCCGCGCTTTCGGGGGCGGTGGGCATGGTCCTCGCCGGTAGCTTTCTGGGTTTCTACGGCCAAGGGGAGGCCCTCGCGGCCATCGACTTCGGAACCCTGTTCCTCGTGATGGGGATGATGGTGATGATGGCGATCCTGGAGGGCACCGGGGCCACGCAATACATGGCCATCAGGATCGCCCAGGCCTCCCGGGGCCGTCCCTTCCTCCTCCTCGCGGGCCTCGGGGCCTTCACCGCCGGGGCCTCGGCGTTCCTGGACAACGTCACCACCATGGTCCTCATCGCCCCCCTCACCATCTCCATCGCGGATATCCTCGACCTCTCCCCCCTCCCCTTCCTCACCACCGAGGCGGCGTTCGCGGTGATGGGGGGGCTCGCCACGCTGGTGGGGGATCCCGCGAACATCATCATCGGCTCGGGATCCGGGTTCGGGTTCATGGATTTCCTCGTACACCTGGGTCCGGTGGCCCTCGTCGCGTGGCTCGTGTCGCTTTTGGTGTTCCTCTTCATCTTCCGCGATTTCGTCCGCCGCCGGCCCAAGAACGTGGAGAAGCTGATGGAGATCGACGCGCGGAGGGCCATCGAGGACCCCGTCGGCGCCCGGCGGATGGGCGCCGTCCTCGGGTTCGTGATCCTCCTCTACCTCCTCCACCAGTGGTTGGGGTTGGAACCCGCCACCGTCGCCATGTTGGGGGCCGCGCTTTCGCTCGTCGTCGTCCGTCCCGATGTACGCAGGGTCCTCTCCGATGTGGAGTGGAGCGCGGTCTTCTTCTACGGCGCGCTCTTCGTCCTGGTGGGGGGACTGGAGCGCGTGGGGATCCTCAACGAGTTCGCCCGATTGCTCCAGGGGTTCGCCCGGGGGAACGTGCTGGTGGCGGCGGTGATCCTCCTGTGGGGCGCGGGGGTTATCTCCGCGGTGGTGGATAACGTGGCGTTGGTCATCGCCCTCGTGCCGGTGCTCCAGCGGTTGGGGCATCTGGGCCTCCCGCCCGAACACCTCACCCCCCTGTGGTGGAGCCTCGCCATCGGCGCGGTGCTCGGGGGCCTCGCCACCCCCATCGGTTCCTCGGCCACCGTGGTCACCATCTCCCTCTCCGAGCGCACCGAGACCCCCATCGACGCCCGAAGGTGGATGGCGGTGGGGATCCCCGCGTGGATCGTGGGCCTCTCGTTGGGGACCCTGTTCGTGGTCTGGGGGGTCCTCTCGGGGTTCTACGAATGATCCCCGCCATACCGTCGGGCCTCGTCTTCGTCGCCACCTACGCCCTCATCTTCTCCGGGAAGGTCCACCGCACGAGCGCCGCCCTGGCCGGGGCGGTGGCGATGATCGCCGTGGGGATCGGCTTCGGTTTCTACGATTTCGACCGCGCCATGGAAGCGGTGGACTTCAACACCATCGGCCTGCTGCTCGGGATGATGATCATCGTGGGCATCATCCAGCCCACCGGCGCGTTTCAGTACTGGGCCATACGGCTTTCCCGGGCGAGTCGGGGCCGCCCATGGTTGCTCTTCCTCGGGCTCTCGTGGTTCACGGCCCTCATCTCCACGGTGCTCGACAACGTGACCACGGTGGTGATCGTGGCCCCGGTCACGGTCTCCATCGCCGAGGTGATGGGGATAAACCCGATCCCCTTCCTCCTCGGGGAAGCGGTGCTCTCCAACATCGGCGGGGTGGCGACGCTGGTGGGGGATCCCCCCAACATCATCATCGGCTCGGCCGCGGGCCTCTCGTTCAACGATTTCCTCACCCGTCTCGGTCCGGTGGTCCTCGTCGTCCTCGCGGTCTCCACCTTGGTTTTCTCCCTCCTCTTCCGACGCGAATTCCGCACGCGCCCGACGGACCTGGAGAACCTGGAGCGGTTGGACGCCCGTCGGGCGTTGGTGGACCCCGCCACCATGTACCGGATGTCCTGGGTCCTCGGGTTCACCGTGCTCCTGTACTTCGTCCACGAGCCCCTGCGGTTGCCCCCGGGCCTCGTGGCCCTGATCGGCGCCGCGGTGGGGCTTCTGTGGGTGCGCCCCAGGGTCGAAGAGGTGATGCACCTCATCCACTGGGACGTGCTCCTCTTCTTCATCGGGCTCTTCGTGGTGGTGGGGGGATTGGAGTCCGCGGGCGTGTTGGGGTTCGTGTCACAGGAGCTCGGGGCCCTCGCCCGTTCAGGGGTCCTGATCGCCTCGGTGGCGATGCTCTGGCTGAGCGCGCTCATGTCGGCGGTGGTGGATAACATCCCCTTCACCATCGCGATGGTCCCGGTGATAAAGGCCCTGGGCGCCCGAGGGGGGCTGACGGCGCCGCTTTGGTGGGCATTGGCCCTCGGGGTGGGGTTCGGGGGGAACGCCACGCCCATCGGGGCCACGGCCAACGTGGTGGTGATCTCGGTGTCGGAACGCACCCCCCATCCCATCTCCTCCCGTCACTGGATCTCCTCCGCCACGTTGATCGCCTTCCTGAGCTGTCTCATCGGCACCCTTTTCCTCATCCTGGGGATCGAGACCGGCTGGTACCTGTGAGCCGGGATGGGACCCGTCCTCGAGGGAACCGCGCCCGCCCGGTAAACTGGACCCCCGAAGATGATCGAGTTGGAGGAGCTGCGGGAGGGCCTTTGGCTTCTGGACACCCACCAGTTCGGGACCCCACGATACGGGGGCGTCTATATCCTGCGCGCGGGGAGCGAGGCCGCGCTGGTGGAGACGGGGACATCGTCCGCATCCTCCCTCGTCCTCCGGGCCTTGGATGAGCTCGGGACCGGCCGGGAAAGGGTGACGAGGATCTTCCTCACCCATATCCATCTGGATCACGGGGGCGGGGCCGGGACGTTGGTGCGGGAGCTGCCGGCGGCCCGCGTCGTGGTCCACGAGCGGGGGGCAAGGCACCTCGTCGACCCCGCGCGGCTGCTCCGCTCGGTCCGGGAAGCGGTAGGGGAACACAAATTCCCCTTATATGGCACTGCCCTCCCTGTCCCCCCGGAGCGCCTCGATCCCGTGGGGGAGGAGAGGGCCTTCCGGGTGGGGACGCTTGAGGTGGTGGCTATACCCACTCCCGGCCACGCCCCACATCACCTCTGTTTCTTCATCCCCAGCACTGGGGAGCTCTTCACCGGGGACGCCGCCGGCCTCCACCTCGAAGGGCGGCTCTACCCCACCACCCCGACCCCGAGCTTCGACCTCGAGCGCGCCCTGGAGACCCTGGACCGGCTCATCGCCCTGGAGCTGAGGGTCCTCCTCTACACCCATTTCGGCCCCGGGGAGAGGCCGGAGGCGCTCCTGCGGGAATACGCGGGGCTCCTGCGGTGGTGGGTGGACAAGGCGAGGGAGGCGCTGGATTCCACCGGCGACGAGGGGAAGGCCCTGGAGGCGCTCCTCTCCGACCCCGAGGTATCGCGCTACGCGTACCAGGACGATCGCGATAGATCCGAACTGTCCATGAACATCCGGGGGGTATTGCGCTATCTCTCCCGCCGCGGGCGATGATCGCCAAGGTGGCCCTCCCCGTCCCCAAGATAGGCCCTTTCGACTACACGATCCCCGAAGGGATGCGACTCGGGGTGGGCCACCGGGTGAAGGTGAGGTTGGGGAAGCGGACCCTATGGGGGGTGGTGGTGGCGCTACGGGGGGAGCCCGAGCACCGGGGACCGCTGCAGCCGATCCTGGAGGACGCGGGGCTCGTGGCCCCATATTGGGAGCTCCCCCTGTTTCAGGAGCTCTCGCGGAGGTATTTCGTCTCGTTGGGGATGACGTTGGAACGGTCCCTGCCCCGGCCCGCCCGGACCCGGGCCCGGCGGTTCGCCCTGGGGGTCCCGCTGGGAGAGGCCCAGGGGATGTTGGAGGCCCTGGAGCGGAGGGCCCCCGCCCAGGCCCGGGCCCTGAGGCGGGCACTGGCCGGCCCGGTGGAGGAGAGGGCGTTACGCGTCGAAGCGGGGGTCTCGGCCTCCGTTGTCCGGGCCCTGGTGAGGAAGGGGCTCCTGCGGCCCGAATCCCTCCCCTTCTCCTTTCCCCTGCGGGAGAGCCCCAAACGGGTGCGCCTGACCCCCGCCCAGGAGAGCGCGGTGGACGCGGTGATCGCGGGACTCGGTCGGGGGAGGAAGTACCTCCTCTTCGGTCCCCCGGCCGCGGGGAAAACCGAGGTATACCTCCGGGCGGCCCGGTTCGCGGTGGAACGGGGTCGGGACGTGCTCCTCCTGGAGCCGGAGATCTCCCTCCTCCCCCAGCTTTGGACCCGGGTACAGAACGTCCTCTCCGGCTTAGAACCGGCCCCGCGCCTCTACTTCGGCGAGATGCCTCCGGGGGAGAGGTGGCGCACGTGGGAGGATGCCCTCCGGGGCGAGACCAGGGTGGCGGTGGGCACCAGGTCCGCTGTCTTCCTTCCCTTCGGTAATCTCGGGATCCTCGTCCTGGACGAGGAGCATGAGCCAGCCTACAAGCAGGAGGAGATGGCCCCTCATTATCACGCCCGCGAGGTGGGGGAGCTCCGGGCCGGGCGGGAGGGGGCCGCGCTCCTCTTGGGGTCCGCCACCCCCAGCGTGGAGACCTTCTTCCGGGCGGAACGGGGCGAGTACGAGCTCCTCGAACTCCCCGGACGGGTGGTGGGGGAGCCGCCCGAGGTCCGGGCGGTGCCCCTGGAACCCGAGGAGGTCATCACCGCGCTCCTGCGGGAGGCCATGGAGCGCCATCTCGCCGCCGGAGGACAGGTCCTCCTCTTCCTGAACCGCATCGGCTTCTTCACCGGGGCTGCCTGCCGCGATTGCGGTGCCGTGCTCCGGTGCGACCTGTGCGAGTTGGCGCTGGTGTTCCACCTCGCGGAGAAGACCTTCCGGTGTCACGCCTGTGGCCGGTCCTATCCCGAACCGGTCTGTCCCCGATGCGGGGGCCAGCGGTTCCGCCTCTTCGGCGTGGGGACGGAACGGGTGGAGTACGAGGTGCGGAGGCTCTTCCCCCGGGCCCGGGTGGCCCGGTTGGATTCGGAGACCGCGCCCAAGCGGGCGGAGATCCTGCGGGCGTTGGCCGAGGGGACGATCGACGTGTTGGTGGGGACGCAGATGGTGGGAAAGGGCCTGGATTTTCCCCGGATAACCCTCGTGGGAGCGATAAACGCCGACGGCCTCCTCTCGGCCCCCGATTTCCGGGCCGGCGAGCGCACCTTCCAGCTACTTGTCGCCGCCGCCGGGCGCGCCGGGCGGGGCGAGCACCGGGGGGAGGTCATCGTGCAGACGAACAACGCCGACCATTACGCGATCGCCTACGCCCTGCGCGGCGACTACCGAGCGCTGTACGAGGCGGAGCTCTCCTTCCGCCGCGGACTACGGTATCCTCCCTTCGGCAAGCTGGTGAAGCTCCTCTTCGAGGGGAAGAGGGTGGAGGAGCGCGCGGGGAAGTACGCCGAGGAGCTGGCGCGGGCGGGCCTCGAGGTCCTGGGCCCGGACAGGCTTCTCCCCTTGCGGGGGGTACAGCGGTGCCAGCTCCTCATCCGCGGCGACGAAGATGAGCTCGAGCCCCTCCACCAGATCCTGCCCCCGTTGCCCCCGAACGTGAAGGTGGATCCCTCACCGATCCGGATCGGCTGAGCGGGGATCCCTCCTCTTCCGCAGGCGCGCGAGGAGGGCCTCGATGGGCGGCCAGAAGACGGCCATCAGGAGTGCGTATACGGCCGCCCGAGATAGTACCTCCGGGGCGAATCCCCTCCCCAGTGCCTGCAGGCCCTTTGTGATCGATCGGAGCTCAAGCGCCTTCTCGATGAACTCCGCCAGGGCGAAGAAAGGTAACCCCACGATTAAGATCGCTCCTAGTCGCAATACGAACTTCACCACCGGACCACCCTCACTGGACACGTTCCCCTTCCGCATCCCCCCAGTCCCCCCGGCCCCCGGGAAATCCCAACTCCTCCACGAGCCGGCGGTAGAACTCCCGCAGGAAGCGGGCCCGGGGGGCCGCGAGCTCCCGGGCCGTCGCGGTGTGGAGGCGCTCGTGGAGGGCGAGGAGCTTCCGCTCGAAATGGAGGAGGGTTTCCTCCAGTGAACGCCCGTTTTCCCCGGAGTACAGGAAGGCGCGGGCGACCCCGATCGCCCCGATGGCGTCGAGCTTGTCGGCATCGCTCAGGACCTTGGCCTCCAGGGTCCGGGGTTCGACCCCCTCGGAGAAGGAATGGGCTTCGATGCAGTGGACCACGCGCTCGATGAACTCCTCGGGATGGCCCCTCGCGCGCAGGATCTCCCGTGCCCGCTCCGCGCCCCTCCTGGCGTGCCCCGCCTCCCCGCGAGCGAGGTCGTGGAGCTCCGCCGCGGCCTCCACCACTTCCACGTCCGCTCCCTCCCGGGCCGCGATGTACCGCGCGAGGCGTACCACCCGTTCCACGTGGCCCCGGTCGTGGGATCTCATCCTTCCAGCCGCTCCGCGTCCCAAACGAGCACGGTCCCGTCGGTGCTCGCCGAGACGAACACCCCCCCGCCCGGGTGGAAGGCGACCCCGAAGACGTCCCCCACATGGCCCCCGAGCGTGCGACGAAGGGTCCTCTCTCCCACTGAATAGAGCTCGAGCGTCCCCGAGGCCCCGCCGGCGAGGAGCCATTCGCCGTCCGGGGAGAAGGCCAGGGCATGTATCGGTTCCCCTCCCCGCCGGAGGACCGCGAGCGCCCGGCGTCGCCTCACATCCCAGAGCACCACCATGCCGGAGGTGTCCCCCGAAGCGAGGAGCGCCCCGTCGGGCGTGAAAGCGACGCAATCCACGGTCCCCCGATGCCGGCGCAGGAGCGCGGTGAGCTTCCCCGTCCCCGCATCCCAGAGGCGTACCGTCCTGTCCTCGGAGCCAGCGGCGATGGTGCTCCCATCGGGAGAGAACCGGGCGGCGTAGATGGCGTCCCGCACGAGGGGCTGGAGGAACTGCACCTTCACGGGCTTCCACAGGGTGCGGATGAGCGTTCCCGTCCCCGCATCCCAGAGCCGGACGGTCTCGTCCATGGACGCGGTGAGGAACGACTTCCCATCCGGGGCGAAGTCCACGTCCGAGATCGGCTTGGTGTGGGCGAGGAAGCGCAGCCTCTCCTCCCACCCCGCGTCCTCGAGCGTCCAGATCCGTGCCCACCCGTCGTTGCCGCCTGAGAGGAGGCGCGTGCCGTCCGGGGAAAAGGAGACGGCGTCGATGGCCCCGCGGTGGTCGCGGAGGACGTACGCTTCTTCCCATCCCGCGGTCCGCCACAGCCGGATCTCCCCCTCCGCGGTGGCCACGGCGAGGAGGCCCCCGTTCGGGGAGAACACGGCCGCGGTGAAACGGCCCAGGTAGCGCCCCTGCCCTAGGGCCACGATGCGTCCCCCCTCCTTCGTATCCCAGACTTCCAGGGGGCCGGTGGGGGGATGGAGGAGGAGCCTGCCCCCCGGGGCCAGGGTGTGATGTCGCATGTCGCCGGGGACGGTGAGGTCACCCGTGGGTTCCCACGTGCCGATATCCCAACGGGAAACGACCCCCGTCACGCCCACGATGAGGAGTTCCCCCTCCGTGAACGCGAGGGAGGCGGCCGGCCCCGCGGTCCCCTTCAGGTTCCGGAGCAACCTGTGTTCCGTCATATCCCACACCCGCACGATCCCGTCGCCGGCACCGATGGCGACGAGGGACCCCTCGGGGCCGAAGGCGACGCACCGCACGCCCCATTGGTTCCAGGGTAACTTCCCGGTGCGCTCCCCGGTCCGTGCGTCGTACAGGTAGAGGTCGCTCCCGGCCGACGGCGCCGCGGCGAGCCGCTTCGCATCGGGGGTGAAGGCCAATACCCTCACGTCCCGTTCGAAGGGAACGAAGGAAGCAAGCACCGCGCCGGTAGAGGCGTCCCATACCGCGATCTTCCCCCCGATGCCCCCCACGGCGATCAGCCCCCCATTCGGGGAGAGGGCCAACGCGGTGACCTCCTCCCCCAACTCGAGGACAGCGGCCTCGACCCCTGAGGGAAGCGCGAGGACGACGATCCGACCGCCCTCCGTGGCCAGGGCCAGGGAGGTCCCGTCG
>JAJRVI010000066.1 GCA_024277405.1 Fidelibacterota bacterium | reverse complement strand
GGTTTTCGGCAGCTCAAAGCCAGTTCGCGGGCCAGCCCGTTCTCCTCCGGCGAGGCCCGCCCGTTGAGTACCTCTACTGCGTCCACCAGGGACACGATCCGCCGCGCCATCCCGTTTCCCACCGCCCGAAACACGCCGTACCCGGCGAACGGGTGGGCGGCGATGATCACGCCCCCGCACCGGTGCACGTAATCGATGAGCGCGAAGATATTTCGGTAAGCCGCGCAGTCCTCCGGCGCCCCGAAGACGAGGAAATCGCCGTAGTCATTGAGGCTCTCCATCCCCGGGAGGGAAGACGGGGACGCCGGCGATCACGCCGCCCCGGGGGTAAAGGCGGTTGTGCTCGGTGATGGCGATACCGACCCCAAGGCGCCTCGCCCGCTCGAGGTAATCCCCGAGCCTGGCCGTGGTGTTGCGGGAGAGCTCGGCGTGGTTATGCAGGTCGATGATCATCTGGAGGCCCCTTCCAGAGCGGCCACCAACACCTGTACGATCTTCCCCCATCGGGCACGGGAGATCTGGGCCGCCAGGCGCAAATCCGCATCCCTATCGCGTTTCATCCTATTTGAACTCCTCCAGTTGCCAACGGAGCAGCGAGGGCCGGGAGAGGGAGCATTCCGCCTTCCTATCCCCCGTCCGTTTCAGCGATCTGTCCGGTGACGATGTCCATCTGGACGACGACGCCCGCTTCCACCCAATCGGGGACCCCCACCTTGATCCCCATTGCCAGAAGGCCCACCTTCCCCCGTGGTCCGGAGCAGACCTCGACCACCTTCATCGGCATCCCCCTTGAGACCTCCACGGAAGCCGCCTCCAGGATGCCATCGATCCTTTCAAGCTCTTCTTCGGCGAAGGATTTCTCCCCTGCTCGGACGTTATCCTCCACCTGCTCGGGGTGCTTCGCCCCCGGGATGGCACAGGTGACCCCCGGCCTGGAGATGACCCAGCGCAGAACCAGTTGGGCCAACGTCAACCCGAACTCTTCGGCCAGCGGCCTGAGGCGCTCGATCAATCGGAGGCTTTGACGAAAGGCCTCCCCTTGGAACTGGGGGTAGGCGGCGCGGTGATCCCCCTGGCCAAACTGGGAGTCCGGGGTGAGCTTCCCAGCAAAAAGTCCCATCAATAGCGGGGTGTAGGCGATGACTCCGATTTTCCGTTCCCAGCAAAGGGGCAGAATCTTCCCTTCGATGTCCCGGTGTAGGAAGTTATAAGGCATTTGATTTGAGACGATCTCCCCAACTGAAAGCCACGCTTCGAGTTCCTCGGTCCAAAAGTTGGAAAGTCCCACGTAGCGGATCTTGCCCGCCTTGCGGAGCTGCTCCAGAGCAAGGGCGGTCTCCTCGAAGGGGGTCTCGGGGTCGGGGAGGTGGATCTGGTAGAGGTCGATGTAATCGGTGCGCAGCCGGCGGAGGCTCGCCTCCACCGCTTCGATGATCGTCCCCGCGCGGCAATCGTTGGTGATCCGGCCCCGCTCGTCCCAGGGGGTGCCCCCCTTGGTGGCCAGCACCACCTGGTCCCTTCGGCTTTGGATGGCCTTCCCCACGATCTCCTCGGCACGCCCTAGGCCGTAGTTGTCGGAGGTATCGATGAAGTTGACCCCCAGATCCAGGGCCCGCCGGATCGTGGCAAGCGCCTGCCCTTCGCCGACCGGGCCATAGGCCCCGCCTATCGCGAGCGTCCCCAGGCCGATGACGGAGACTCGCAGGTCGGATCTTCCCAGCGTACGGTATTCCATGTGCCCCTCCTTGCGATCTCTTTGCTCTGCCCTCGGCTAGCCGAAGTATTTGAGCGCCCCTAGCCCGGAGAGATCCAGCAACATGTGCGAGATCACGGTCCAGCGGATAGACCCCGTCCGCCAGGCCACCCAGCCCCAGTACAGGCCGAGGACGAAAGCGCCAACGATGAACGAGGCCGCGCCGCCGGGCATGGTGCTCGGGCGGACCGAGAGCGGGGCCAGGTGCCAGAGGGCGAACCCCAAGGCCGGATATAGATAGCCAAGCCACACGCTCTTCGGGAAGGCCGTCACATAGGCCCCGCGCCAGAGGAGCTCCTCCAGGGTGGCGTTCACCAGGGCGATGAGCGCCGATAGCGGGACGATCAAGCCGAGGTTGCCAGTGGCCGCGCTGAGTGCGCGGGGGAACGCGGTGCTGAAGCCCAGAATCGGCGGTATCGCAAGGAGCAACAGCCCTAGCCAGGCTGGCCGACCCAACCGTGGTCGAACATCCCGGAGGACCTCACGGAGGCCGCGCGGCCCGAGCGCCCAGAGCGGGAAGAGCAGGCACCAGAACGCCCAGTAGAGGAGGAACCCCGCGAGATAGCCGCCTTTGGGCCCGAAGAGCAAGGCGAACCCTCGGTAGGCTAGATACATGCCGGCGAGGAGCACCGGCGGGGCGACCAGCAGGGCGATCCGGTGAGACGTGAATCTAGCACGTGAAGCTTCCGTCCTCAGCGGCATCCGCTCACCTCAAATCCTCTTCCATCCGCGCCCGTCCCACGTAGAGGAGATGCTCCGCCGCCCCGTGGACGGAGGGGTCCTTGCCCAGGCGCCAGTTGAGCTCCACCCACGCCTCCCAGAGCTCCCCCTCAAGTTCGTTCACCCGCTCCTCGATCATGCTCACCACCCCCTCGCAGGCGATGAGCTCGAGCGTCCGGAAGCCCTCGCTTTCCATCAGGGGGAGGATCTCGGCAGGGTGGGCGAAGTAGGCGTCGGTGAACCCACTTGGGCGGGCGGGGAGGGCGCCGGATGTGAGGAGACGCTCCAGGCGCTCCCGACGTTCCACAATCCAATCGGGCTCGTGCTTGGCCGCCCAGCGGATGGGGGCGTAGCGGGTGATGAAGGAGGCGAAGATGGGACCACCGGTCTTGAGTACGCGCCGCGCTTCCCGAATCGCCCGGCGGCGCTCCCCTTCCTCCAGGAGGTGGTAGAGCGGCCCCAGGAGGAGGACGGCGTCGAAGCTTCCGTCCGCGAACCGGGATAGATCCCGGACATCGCCTCGCTCGCAGCCGGCGAGCTCCACCCCCGCCTCCCGTGCCTTCTCCCGGGCGAGCTCGAGGCACCCTTGCGAGAGGTCGAACAGCACCACCTCATAGCCCCGGCGGGAAAGCTCGATGGCGTAGCGGCCGGGGCCACCGCCGGCGTCCAGGACCCGCGCCGGGGGCAGGGGGAGGTGTTCTTCCAACGTCCTCATGGTCACGGCGAACTCGGTCCGATGCCGATCCAGTCGTTCCCATTCTTCCCAGGCGTGCTCATCGTAGAACCGTTGTACCTCGTTCATCCCTTTCACCGTCCCGTGTCGGCATGGCTTGGGGCGGACGCGGTCATCCCTCCCCCGCGCCGGCGGCACCGATGCGTTCCAGCTCCGAGATGAGAGTCCGCACCGCTCTCTCCCGCTTGGCCAGGGCCTCCCGCGCCGCGGCCAGCTTCTCCGGGTCCCGGATGAAGTTTTCCACGACCTCTTGGGTCTCCCGGAAATAGTCGGCCAGCTTCTCCAACCGCTCCCGGAGCCAGGGGAGCCTCCCCGTGGCACCGGCCTCGAGGTCGGAAACGAGCTCTTCCGCTACCTCCAGCCAATCGTCGATGCCCATCCCGGCCTTGCGCTGGAACTACCGCCGGGCGTACATCCGGGGGAACGCGCCCAGCTCCCGAAACTCCCGGGCCACCTCCTCCAGCACTTTTCTCAACTCCTTGGCCTGGGGGAGGATCTCGGCGGAGGCGGGCGCCCCGCGGGGACCTCCGGCGGAGATGGCTCCCAGGAGGCCGGCCCGGGCCGGGGGCTGGAAGGGGTCTGCGACCTGGCCGTGATGGCGGCGGGCGTGGACGATGGCGTAGGCGAAGCCGGCGGCGCAGTCCTCGGCCGGCATCAACCCCTGGTAGGCGGGATTGACCTTTTGCCCCAGGAATTCCTCGTAGGTCATG
>JAJRVI010000065.1 GCA_024277405.1 Fidelibacterota bacterium | reverse complement strand
GGGATCGCGGTAACCCAGGCCGAGCTCGTGATGGTACCCAAGACCACCGTGAGGGTGGAGGGGAAGGAAGCCGAGCAACTGCTCAAGCTCCTGGAGGCCCTGGACGACCAGGATGACGTCCAGGAAGTGGTGGCCAACTTCGACATCCCCGACGAGATCCTCGCCAAGGTGGCGGGTTGAGTCCGGGCGGCGCTTCCCGTTTTTTCCTTAGCCGGTGCGCCCCCGTCGAGCGGGGGCGCGAGGCCCAATGGTCCGCGTGTCGTCATCGGGTGTTTTTTGATGGCCGACGAACGGGAGCTGTAGCGCAGTGCGTCGCCGGCCATCGCGTGGGCCGCCCGCGGATTTTTATACGTTAAAATAACCGCGAAATGCCCGGTCTCTGGCAGGGAGAATCCCCCCTCGCCGAACGACTGCGGCCCCGGGACCTGGATGAGGTTGTGGGTCAACGACACCTCCTCGGTCCCAATGGACCTCTGCGTGCCCTGATCGAGAAGGGGGCCTTCCACGCCCTCATCTTCTGGGGTCCCCCGGGGACGGGGAAGACCACGGTGGGGCGGATCATCGCCAAGCGTGTCGGCGCCAAGTTCGTGTGGCTCTCGGCCTCGCTGGTGGGGACCGCGGAGGTGAGGAAGGTCCTCGAGTCCTCCCGGGAACTGTGGCGGAAGGCGGGGAAACGCGATCTCCTGTTCCTGGACGAGATCCACCGGTTCAACCGCTCCCAGCAGGACGTGCTCCTCCCCTATCTGGAGGAGGGGTCGATCTACTTCATCGGGGCGACGACGGAGAACCCCTCCTTCGTCCTGCGGCCGGCGCTGCTATCGCGGGCCCAGCTCTTCGTGTTCGAACCCCTCGGGGAGGAGGACCTGCGGGAGCTCCTGCGCCGGGCCCTGGTCGACGAGCGGGGGTTCGGGGGGCGGGTGCGGTTGGCCCCAGAGGTCGAGGATCTCTTCATCCGGTACGCGGACGGGGACGCGCGCCGGCTCCTCTCGGCCCTGGAGACGGTGGTGCTCGCCTACGGGGAGGGGGAGATAACGCTGGAGGCCGCGGAGCGGGCCCTGGGGCGTAAGGCCCCCCGGTACGACCGCGCCGGGGAGGAGCACTACAACCTGATCTCGGCCCTCCACAAATCGATCCGCAATTCCGACGTGGACGCGGCGTTGTACTGGCTGGCGCGGATGCTCGAATCCGGGGAGGATCCCCGTTACATCGCCCGCCGCTTGATCCGCATCGCCACGGAAGACATCGGCCTCGCCGACCCCAATGCGCTGCGGGTGGCGGTGGCGGCGGCCCAAGCGGTGGAATACGTGGGCATGCCCGAAGCGGACCTCGCATTGGCGGAGGCCGCGGCGTACCTGGCGTTGGTGCCGAAGTCCAACGCGCTGTACGCGGGGTTCGAGGAGGCGAAGGCGGACGTGCAACGGACGGTGAACGAGCCCGTGCCCCTGCACCTGCGGAACCCGGTGACGGAGACCATGCGGGACCTTGGATACGGCCAGGGGTACAGGTATGCTCATGATTATCCCGGTGGGGTAGCACCGATGGAATCGCTGCCGCCCTCACTCGCCGGGAAGGAGTATTACCACCCCAAGGAGGCCGGATGGGAGAGGAAAATAAGGGCACGCCTGGACGAGCTTCGCCGGATTATCCGCGGCGGGAAGAGCTAGATTACTACGAAGTGGATCTGCGGGATTACATCCGGATCCTTTGGCGCGGGAAGTGGATCGTGCTGGCCACAGTGGTGGTGGCCCTCGGCGTTTCCGCGCTGATCTCCTTTCGCTCCCCGGATATCTACCGCGCCTCCCTCGTGCTCGCCATCGAGAAGCTCCCACGGCTCCCGGGTTCCTTTTCCATGCCCACGCCGCAGGAGGTCACGGAACGGGCGCGGGACCAGAACTTGCTCGCCGGCGTGCTGGGGAGCGCCGATGGGGTGCGATGGTTTTTGGATCACGCGAAATTCGAGACCAAAGAGGATTTGGTTTCCATAACCCTGGAGGGGCCCGGATCCCCGGCGGATCTCGTGAACATGTTGGGGGCGGTGGCCGATGGCCTCCGGGACGCTTACGCCCGGGACCTGGCGGAGGCGATCGCCCTGCGCCTCAGCGAGATCTCATTACGCAAAAAGACCCTCGAGGCACAGATCTCGGAGTGGCAGGGCTTCGTGGACAAGGCTTACCGGGAGGCCTTGAGACAACGGGACGAGATCCGCGCGAAGATCGAGGAGATCAAGAAGGATCCGTCACTCCTCCAGATCGAGGTTGGGTCGGAACGCCGCACGCTGGAGGGCGCGCTGGCGGAGAAGGAGGTGGACCTCCTGTTCAGTCGCCTGCGCCCGGTGGAGAGCCTGATCGACGGGGTGGACCGGCTGGGGATCCTTTACTTCGGCCAGATCAGCGGGCGGTATGTGGACGCCAAAACGGAGCTTCTCTCGCTGCAGGAAGAGGAGGCCCTCCTGCGGGAGCTCCGGGACAGGGACTCCATCCTCCGTGTGATCCGGGGCCCGAACGGATCGGGGGAACCGGTGGGGCCGAACCGTGGGATGAACCTGGCGGTGGCCGGCGTCTTGGGGTTGTTCGTGGGGATACTGCTCGCTTTCCTCTGGAACTACTTGCGGGAGGACGGGACGACGGGGGAGGTAGCCCCTCGTGCCAGCGTTTGCGGTTGACAGGGAAAAAACTAACGGCTACAAACGGTTTGGTCATGGGAATAACGAACGGAGGTAGATATGTCGCGGGAGAGATACATTAACACTTCCCTGGCGAAAGCCCTGAAGATCCTGGATCTCTTCGACAACGAGCGACGCGAGCTTTCCCTCTCCGATCTCGCCCGGGGGTTGGGATTACGGCCGGGCAGTATCTATCCCATCGTCTACACCCTGTGGCGCCACGGCTATCTCGACCGGCATCCGGACACCAAACGCTACCGTTTGGGACTCAAGATCCTCGTACAAGCCGGGTATATCCTCTCCGGGCTCGACATCCGGGAACAGGCACGGCCTGTCTTGCGACGCTTGGTCCGGGAGCTGGGGGGGAGCGCCACCCTCTCCGTGCTCGGGGAGGAGGAGGTGATCTTCGTGGAGGAGGAGACGAACTCCCCCATGATCCGGGCCCAGCTCATCGGGCAGCGTGCCCCGCTTCACCTCACCGCGCCGGGGAAGGTGTTCCTCGCTTTCGTCGAGGCGCTCAACCCCACCGCCCTGGACGAGGGTCCCCCCGAGCTCGTCGCGGAGCTCGAGGAGGTGAGGGCCCAAGGGTACGCGGTGGAGAGCGGGGAGTTCCACGGACACGGGTTCACGGTGGCGGCCCCGATTCGGGATTTCCGCGGGGAGGTGGTAGCGGCCTTGGCCGTATCCCTGCCCAAGGCCAAGGTCAAATCGAAGAAGAGGCTCGCGGAGGCCGTGAAGGCGGCGGCCGGGGAGGTATCCCAGGCGCTCGGGTATCGGCCCAAAAGCTGAAGAAAAGGGGGTGTTGGGTTTGGCCGAGGTACTTCTCAAGGAGGTCACCAAGAAGTTCGGCGACTTCGTGGCCGTAAACCACATCAATCTCGAGGTGAGGGACGGCGAGTTCGTGGTCCTCGTAGGCCCCTCCGGTTGCGGCAAGACCACCACCCTGCGCATGATCGCCGGCCTCGAGGAGGTCACCGAGGGCGAGATCTACATCGGCGGGAGGCTCGTGAACGACGTTCCCCCCAAGGACCGCGACATCGCGATGGTGTTCCAGAACTACGCCCTCTACCCCCATATGGACGTTTACAACAACATGGCCTTCGGGTTGAAGCTCCGCAAGGTCCCGAAGAAGGAGATCGACCGCCGGGTACGCGAGGTCGCCAAGATGTTGGGCATCGAGGACAAGCTCCGGGCCAAGCCCCGGGAGCTGTCCGGCGGTCAGCGGCAGCGCGTGGCCCTGGGCCGCGCCATCGTGCGTAACCCCAAGGTCTTCCTTTTCGACGAGCCCCTTTCGAACCTCGATGCCAAGCTCCGCGTGCGCATGCGCGCTGAGCTCGCCGAGCTCCACCAGCGCCTGAAGACGACCTCCATCTACGTGACCCACGACCAGGTGGAGGCCATGACCCTCGGTCACCGGATCGCGGTGATGAAGGAAGGTGTGATCCAGCAGTACGCCGATCCCCAGACGATCTACGACCAGCCGGCGAACATGTTCGTCGCCGGGTTCATCGGTTCCCCGCCCATGAACTTCCTCCGCGCCAAGCTCACGGAGTCCGACGGCAAGGTCTATGTGGAGGGACCGGGGTTCAAGCTCCTCGTGCCCGCCGACAAGGCGACCGATGAGGTGCGTTCTTACGTGGGCAAGGACGTGGTCTTCGGCATCCGCCCCGAGGACCTCCGCACGCCCGAGATGGTGCGGGAGCCGGCCCCCGAGACCACCTTCACCGCCCGGGTCAGGGTGCGCGAGGCCTTGGGCGATGAGCTCATCGTTTACGCCGACTGTTCCGGTCAGGAGATCATCGCCAAGCTCGATCCGCACGTGCGCGTGAACGTGGGGGAGGAGACGACCTTCGTCGCCATGATGGAGCGCATGCATCTGTTCGACCCCGAGTCGGAAGTGGCCGTCATATGACGAGGGTCAGCCCCTGATCTGATAGGGAACATTCCGGCCTCACCCCGCAGGGGGTACAGTCGACCCGGTGAGAACCCTTGCGGGGTGAGGTGCGGTTCGCTGGCTTCGGGGGGCAAGGGATCATCTCCGCCGGGCGCATCACGGGTCGGGCGGCGGTCATCCACGATGGGAACCACGCGGTCCTGATCCAATCCTACGGCCCCGAGGCCCGCGGCGGTGCGTGTTCCGCCGAGGTCATAATCTCCTCCTCTCCCGCCACCTACCCCCGGGTGACGATGCCCGAAGTGGCCGTGCTCATGTCCCAGGAGGCGTACGAGAAATACGGACACGACGTCCGTCCCGGGGGGATCATCCTCGTGGACCCCGATCTCGTGGAGTACGAAGAGCGGGACGACGTGAGGGTGATCCCCGTGCCCGCCACCCGGATCGCCGAACGGTTGGGGAAGCGGATCGTGGCCAACGTGGTGATGCTCGGGGCGTTGGCGGCGGTGTGGGACAAGGTCACGGTGGACGGGATGAGGAAAGCGGTGCTCGAGTCCGTTCCGCCCCACACCGTGGACCTCAACCGCCGTGCGTTCGAGGAGGGAGTGAAATACGCGGAGGGGATCCTGCATGCCCAAAAGAAGTGACACGTTAAGTCATTCCACCCATCACTCATCACCCGTCACCCATCACCGAAGAAGGATCGGGGCGTTCGTGTGTCACTGTGGCCACAACATCGCGGGGGTGGTGGATGTCAAGCGCGTAGCGGAGGAGCTCTCCCGCTATCCCGGCGTGGTCTACGCCACCGACTACGAGTACATGTGCTCCGACCCCGGACAGGACCTGATCAAGCGCGCCATCCGTGAGCACCGGCTGAACGGGGTGGTGGTGGCCGCCTGTTCCCCCGCGATGCACGAGGCCACCTTCCGCCGGGCCGCGGAGGAAGCGGGGCTCAACCCCTATCTCGTCGAGTGCGCCAACATCCGCGAGCACTGTTCCTGGGTCCACGATCCCGGGGAGGAGGCCACCCGTAAGGCGATACGGATCGCGAAGACCATGGTGGAGAAGGTGAAGGGGAATATGCCCCTGGAGCCGGTGGAGGTCACCCACGTGGACAAGTGCCTCGTGGTGGGGGGCGGGATCGCGGGGATCCAAGCGGCCCTGGACGTGGCCGAGGCGGGGTTCGAGGTGATCCTGGTGGAGAAGAGCCCCACCATCGGCGGGCACATGGCCCAACTCTCCGAGACCTTCCCCACCCTGGATTGCTCCCAGTGCATCCTCACCCCGAAGATGGTGGAGGTGGAACGGCACCCCAAGATCCGCCTCCTGGTGAACTCCGCGGTCGAGGAGATTACTGGCTACATCGGGAATTACCGCGTTAGGATCCGTCGGAAGCCCTCGTATGTGGATCCCGACCTCTGCAACCTCTGCGGCGAGTGCGAGAAGGTCTGTCCCGTGCGGGTGCCCAACGAGTTCGACCGAGGGCTCTCGGAACGGGGGGCGATCTACATCCCCTTCCCCCAGGCCGTTCCCTCCACCTACACCCTGGACGAGGAGACGTGTTTGGGGATCAAGCCGCTGATCTGCGGAAAATGCTCCGAGGCCTGCGAGCCCGGGGCGATCGACTTCGACATGCAGGAGGAGATCATCGAGGAGGACGTCGGGGCCATCATCCTCGCCACGGGATACGACCTTTACGAGACCAGAGCCCTTCCCGAGTATTCCCCGGATGACCCCGACGTCATCGATCCCCTGCAGTTCGAGCGCCTGCTCTCCGCCACCGGCCCCACCCGGGGGGAGATCCGCCGCCCCTCGGACGGGAAGGTCCCGAAGACGGTGGTCTTCATCCAGTGCGCGGGCTCGCGGGACCCCGAGCTCCACAAACCGTACTGTTCCGCCATCTGCTGCATGTACACCGCCAAACACGCCCTCCTCTACAAGCACGCCGTCCCCGACGGCCGTGCCATCGTGTTCTACATCGACATCCGCGCCCCGGGGAAGGGGTACGAGGAGTTCATCCACCGGGTGATGGAAGAGGACCGCGTCCTCTACATCCGGGGGAAGGCCGCCAAGGTGTTCCGGGAGGGGGAGAAGCTGGTGGTCCGGGGAGTGGACACCCTCTCGGGTCAGCGGGTAGAGGTGGAGGCGGACCTGGTGGTCCTGGCCATGGCGGTGGTACCGTCGGCGTGCGTGGAGGAACTCGCGCGCACGCTACGCCTCTCGTGCCTGGACGAGAACGGGTTCCTCAAGGAGGCCCATCCCAAGCTCCGGCCCCTGGAGACGTTGGCGGGGGGAATCTTCATCGCCGGGGCAGCCCAGGGGCCCAAGGACATCCCCGGGGCGGTGACCCAGGGGTCCGGGGCCGCGGCAAAGGCCATCTCCCTCCTCTCCGCCCCGTGCCTCACCCACTCCCCCGAGGTCGCGGAGGTGGACGAGGAGCTCTGCTCCGGGTGCCGGGTGTGCGCGCCCCTCTGCCCCTACGGGGCCATCACCGTGGAGGAAGTGGCGCAGGTGAACGAGCTCCTCTGCGAGGGCTGCGGCACGTGTGTCGCGGCCTGTCCCAGCGGCGCGCTCACCCTGCGTAACCTGGGGGACGAACAGCTCGGGGCCATGGTGGAGGCGGCCCTGGCGGAACTCGGGCCCGCACGGGCAGCGGTGGGGGTGAAGGATGGGTAGCGGTAACGGGTCCGAGCCGCGGATCGTGGCCTTCCTCTGCCGATGGTGTTCCTACGCGGGGGCGGACCTCGCGGGCACGAGCCGCATCAAGTATCCCCCCAACGTTGTCCCCATCCGGGTTCCCTGTTCCGGACGGGTCGACCCCCAGTGGGTGTTGGATGCTTTCGAGAAGGGGGCCGACGGGGTGCTGATCGGGGGCTGTCATCCCGGGGATTGCCACTACGTCTCGGGGAACTACAAGGCCCGCCGCCGGGTGGCGCTCCTCAAGAAGCTCCTGACCCAGCTCGGGATCGAGCCCGAGAGGCTGCGCCTGGAGTGGATCTCGGCCACGGAGGGCCAGCGTTTCGCCCGAGTGGTCAGCGACTTCGTGCGGGAGCTCAAAGAGCTCGGCCCCGCAAGGGTGATGAGTGATCGGTAATCGGTGATGAGCGAAAAAAATATGGGAAGTGACCTGAATCGGAACGCATCACACATCACGCATCACACATCACGGCCTAAAATCGCCGTCTACTGGACCGGGAGCTGCGGGGGGTGCGACGTGTCGTTCCTGGAGGTGGGGGAGGCCATCGTGGAGATCCTCTCCCGGGTGGAGATCGTCTTCTGGCCCGCCCTGGTGGACGCCAAGCGCGCCGACCTCGAGGCATTCCCCCCCGGGTCCATCGATATCGCCCTGGTAAACGGCGTCATCCGCACCGAGGAGAACGAGGAGATGGCGAGGCTCCTCCGAGCGAAGTCCAGGTACATCGTGGCCTACGGGGCCTGTGCCCATCTGGGAGGAGTTCCATCCCTCGCCGACCGCTGGGGGAAGGGGGAGATCTTCCGGGAGGTGTTCGGGGAGGGCTTCCGGCCGGGGCC
>JAJRVI010000064.1 GCA_024277405.1 Fidelibacterota bacterium | reverse complement strand
TAGGGGAGGAGAGGGTCTCCACCATCTCCGCCACCAACTCCTCCCGGTCCAAAAAACCTTCCCCCCATACCGGTCTCAGGGTGAACATTGCACAACAAATTTACTGACAACATTTTTGTTGTCAACCTTTTGGTTGTCCCGGACAGGACCAAGGCAGCCGTTATCCGTCCTGATTGCCGCCGGGAAGCGGTAGAGCGCGGCGGGTTTGGCGTCCGGGGAACGAGTCGGTATCGTTTGCGCCGAAATGGTCCGCAAGGTCCTGCTGTTGGCCCTGGTGTTGGTCATCGCCGTGGTGGTCCTCTTCTGGGCCGTGGTCGGGCGCCACCGGGAGGGCGTGAGGCCGATCCCCAACTGGGTCCTCTATCCCTGGGAGTATTTCACCTGGGGTTGGAATTCCCTGGTCCACCGCGGGGCCGAGCCGCCGGGGTGGGGGGATTTCATGACCTACTTTCCCGACTGGAAGCCTCGCCCAATACCCCACGCCGAGATCCCCCGGCACCCGTACATGGCGGCGAACGGGACCAGCAACATGCACTGCGACGCTTATATGAGCGATGCCTACGAGGCCAGCGGCCCCATCGGTCCGGACCTCCGGGTGAAGTCACGGACCCAGGGGTTCGGGGGCTACGGGACGATCGCCTTCGATAGCCACGGCCGCCTGGTGGCGGTATACAGCAACGGGAGGAGGTTTCAGTTGGAGCTCATGGACCCCTACACCCTGGAGGAACTGGCCTCCTACGACCTCCCGCCTCGGCCCGCTTACTGGTTCCTCCAGGGGGTCATGCCCTGGGAGTACATCGGGGCGGGCATGTACTTCTACCTCGACAACGAGGACCGCGCCATCGTGCCCACCACCCGGAACACCGTCCTGGTCATCCAGGTGCCCGAGCCGGGCGGCGAGTTCGAGTTGGTGCGCGAATACGACCTCCGCGACCACGTGGTCCCCATGAGCTGGCCCCACCAGGACAGCGTGGCGTGGGTGCTTCCCGATTGGGGAGGGGAGTACTACTGGTACGCCACCACCGGGGGGATGGTGGGCACCATCGAGATCGCAACCGGCGAGGTCCATACCCTGCGCCTGGAGGGGGAGGTGATCGAGAACTCGTTCGCCGTGGGCGAGGACGGCGTCTTCATCGTGTCCGACCGCGCCCTGTACCGGTTCGTGCTGGGCGAGGATGGGAATATCGTGATGGCCTGGCGCACGCCCTACGACCGCGGCCCCCGGAAGAAGCCCGGGCACATCTCCCGGGGATCGGGGACCTCCGTGTCCCTGATGGGGAGCCCGGAGGACGGGTTCGTGGTGATCACCGACAACGCCGAGCCCCGGATCAACCTGCTCTTTGTGCGGCGCGCCGACGGGGAGGTGGTGTGCCGCCAGCCGTTGTTCCAGGAGGGGAAGAGCGGCACCGACGTCAGCGTGGTCTGCTTCGAGCACGCCGACGCGGACGGGAAGGGAACGGGGGTGTACTCGGTCCTGGTGGAGAACAACTGGGGACGCCACACCTTCCCCCGCTCCCGCCCGGTGGGCGGCCTCACCCGGGTCGACCTGGTAAGGAACCCCGACGGCTACAGTTGCCGGGAGGTCTGGACGAGCGAGGAGAAGAGCATCGGGGTGTTCAAGCTGTCCCTGGGGAACGGCCTGGTGTACATGTACTGGCGCAACGAATCGTGCCCGATCACCAAGTGGTACCTCACCGCCATCGACTTCGCCACAGGGAAGACGGTCTACAAGAAGCTGGTGGGGACCGGCTTGGGCTACAACAACTGGGCGGGGGCCCTGTTCATCCATCCGAAGGGCGGCGTCCTCTACTCCACCACCATCTTCGGGCTGGTCATGATCGGCGACGCGGTGCCATGAGCCGAAACGCAGGCGGCGCGCGGCGGCCCTCACACCTGGAGCATCCCGTGGCCCTTGGGTCGGCCCGCAGCTGGCTGGGGGTCCTCCGCCGGGGAGGCCGGATAGATCCGGAGTTCCTCCCCCGGTGCCTGTTCGTGTGCGCGAGCACCCTCGCCACCTCCTCCCTCAGGCTGGCCGAAAAGCTCCGTTACGGGAGGGCCATCCGCCGCACCGAGATCCACCCCTCCCCCATCTTCATCATCGGGCACTGGCGGAGCGGGACCACGTTCCTCCACCACCTCCTGTGCCGGGACCGGCAGTTCGGCTACCTCACCACGTTCCAGGCCATGGCGCCGGGGTTCTTCCTCATCGGCGGGGGGAGGATAAAAGGGTTCCTGGAGAGGGAAACGCGGGTGCGCTACCCCACCCGGCTGATCGACAACGTGCCCCTCCTCCTCGATGCCCCCGAGGAGGACGAGTTCGCCCTGGCCAACATATCCCCTTTCTCCTTCCTGCACGGCTTCAGCTTCCCCCGGCGGGCCCGGTACTTCTTCGAGCGGTACGTGCTGTTCGAGGGTATCCCCCAACCGGAGCTGGAGCGCTGGGTCGCGGCCTACCTGGAGCTACTGCGCAAGGCCACCCTGGCCTCCGGGGGGAGGAGATTGGTGCTGAAGAACTGCGCCAACACCGGGCGGGTCCGGGCCCTCCTCCGCCTCTTCCCGGGGGCTAAGTTCATCCACATCTACCGGGACCCCTACCGCGTCTTCCTATCCACCCTGCACCTCTACCGCACCGTGCTCCCCCGGTCGCAGCTGCAGAGGATCGATCCCCGGGAGCTCGAGGAGAACGTCCTGGATTTCTACGAGCGGCTGATGAAACGGTACCTCGCCGACCGGGGCCTGATCCCCGCGGGGAATTTAGTCGAGGTGCGGTTCGAGGACCTGGAGCGGGCTCCCCTGGACGAGCTCCGCCGCATCTACGGGGAGCTCGGGCTCCCGGGGTTCGCCGCCGCGGAACCGGCCTTCCGCGCTTATTTGCGCTCGGTCTCCGGCTACCGGAAGAACACCTACCGGCTGGACCCGGCGGCCATCGCCAAAGTGAACCGGCGCTGGGGGTTCGCCCTGGAGCGTTGGGGCTACGAGCGCCTGGAACCGAACCAGGTGGCATCGTGACCCGCAGGGCCGCCTCGGAACGGGGTATGACGGCCACACCGGAGGTTAAAAAGGCCGGCGATGGTGGTGTTATTATGAGGGACCGGGGAGAGATGGCGCGCAAAAGGATCAAGGACCTACCGGGTTTCGCGCGGCCCAGGGAGAAGCTCCTGGAACGGGGGCCACAGGCCCTCTCCGATGCGGAGCTCCTGGCGATCCTTTTGGGAAGCGGTGTGGAGGGGAAAAGCGCCCTGGACCTCGCCAGGGCGATCCTGGAAAAGGCCGGCCCGGAATTCCCTAAATGGTCGGTGGAGGAGCTCCTCGCCGTTCCCGGCATCGGCACGGCCAAAGCCTGCCGGATCGCCGCCGCGTTTGAGCTCGCCCGCCGCTTCGCCCAGCGGGGGCGGCCCGTCATCCGGGAGCCCGAAGACGTGCTCCCCTACATCCAGCACATCGCCGACAAGAAACAGGAATACTTCCTCTGCCTCACCCTAAACGGGGCCGGGGAGGTGATCCAGACCCGGGTGGTGACGGTGGGGCTCCTGGATTCCTCCCAGGTCCACCCCCGGGAGGTGTTCGCCGACGCCATCGCCGACCGGGCCGCGGCGGTGATCCTGGCCCACAACCACCCCTCGGGGAAGCTTGACCCCACCCCGGCGGACGTCGAGGTCACCCGCCAGCTTGCCGAGGCGGGGCGGATCCTGGGGATCCGGGTCCTGGACCACGTGATCATCTCCCGGCACGGCCTCCTCTCGCTGCGCGAGCGGGGGTACCTGTGAGGGCCCACGCCGCCGGGCCAGGGGGTCGACGATGAGGACGGGAGCGATCGCGGGCGCGATACTGGCGTTGGCCATCCCGGTCGGGGCGATGGTGCTCGAACCGTTGGCGTTCGATTCCGCGGCGCGGGCGGTGGGGGAGGTGGCCCGTGCCCTGGGCGGTCCCGGACGGGGGATTCTCGAGCCTTATCCGGACCTCGCCGCCCCCTTCCTGTGGTTCCTGCGCCTCCTTCCGAGGGAGTGGCGCCTGGCCGTGATCCGCTTCGGGATGTCCTTCTCGCTGGGATACCCCTTGGGTGAGTTCGCCTCCTGGGACCCCGAGGCCCCCTTCGCCCGCTACACCGCCCGCTATCCCCCGGGGCCGTACGACGCCATCGTGATCGGGGACCCGAGCGGGGGCACCGCCCACCTCGCCGCCCTCCTCGGGGCCCCCCTCCTTCCCCCCTGCTACCTCCTCGGGGCGCGCCACCACATCGATCCCGATGACATGGACGCCTACGTGGCCACCGCCGAGGCCGCCCTGCGCGGGATGCGGGATACCGGGGGGATCGAGGTCATCGTTCACTACGATCCTCTGCACGATCGGGACCTAGTGGCCAACGCCGCCCTCTTCCGGGTGCGGGCCTTGGGGCTCCCCGCGGCGTACCGGGAGTTCATCCTGAAGCACCTCCGCCCCGGGGGAACGATCGTGATCGCCGAGGACACCTACACCTGGCCCCAG
>JAJRVI010000063.1 GCA_024277405.1 Fidelibacterota bacterium | reverse complement strand
GGCGGCCGTCCCGGGCGGACCGGTGGATCCCCTCGGAGAAGGGGAGGGCGGCGATGAGGGGAAGGCCCGCGGGGAGGTGGGCGCGCACGAACTCGCGCTCGTCCCCGTCCCGGATCTTGTTTCCCACCGCGTAGATCCGCGTGAGCCCGATCTCCCCCGCGAGCTCCCGGATCCGGGCCGCGGTCTCCAGGCTCCTTCTGTCCGGCTCCACCACCACCAGCAGCGCGTCCACCCCCTGGGCGGTGGCCCGCCCCAGGTGCTCGACCCCGGCCTCGAGGTCCACGATCACCGTCTCGCCGGGCCGCAACACCAGGTGCCGGAGCAGGGCCCGGAGGAAGGAGTTGGCGGGGCAGGCGCAGCCGGTGCCCCCGCCGCGGATCCCCCCGAGGACGAGGATCCTGATCCCCCGGTGTTCGACCGCGTAGCGGTCCGGGATGTCGTCCACGGTGGGGTTGAGCCTGACGAGGCCCGCGCCCCCGGCGCGCTGGGCGACGAGGTCCTCGTCCTCGGCGAGGGGGGGGATGGGGGCGGTACAGCCCAGGGTGGAGGCGAGGGTGGGGTTGGGATCGGCGTCCACCACCAGGACCCGGTAGCCCCGCGCCACGGCGGCCCGCGCCAAGAGGGCCACCAGGGTGGTCTTCCCCACGCCCCCCTTCCCCGCCACGGCGAGCTTCAGCCCGCGGCGAGCTTCACCAGCTTCCGGCAAAGCAGCCTCCCCACGATGGCCAGGCCCTCGGTGGGAAGGAACCGGCCGGCGGTGGCGTCGAACAGGACCGACGCCTTCGGGGGGAACTCCTCGTCCCCCTCCCACCATACCACCGCCACCGGCACGAGGGGCAACGCCCGGAATTCGTATCCCAGATCGCCGAGCGGGATCGGCCTCCCCCCAGCTCGTTCCGCCGCCCTCCTGAAGCCGTCCGCGTCCAGTCTCCGCACGAGCTCGTCCCCGGTGTAGCCCTGGAAGGCACGGAAATAGAAGTTCCCGTGGGGTAATTCCCGGAACCCCACCCAGCGGCCGGCGGGGCGCGTGCCGTCGGCGTTCACCAGGTAATCGAGAAGCAGGGCCTCCTCTTCCTCCGATGCCGCCTCCCCCTCGGGGCCCAACAGGACGAGCTCGGGGAAGGTCAGGGTGTAGGTGGCCCCCAGGAACTCGAGCTCGAGGGCCCCACCCACGACCCGGGCCCCGCTCCGGCGGGCGAGTTCCCCGGGCGGAACGCCCCGTAAGGCCGCCCGGGCCTCCTCGATCTTGGGGCGCAGCGACTTCCGCCACTCTTCCATTTTCGTTTCAACTTATAATGCTCCAAAGCCCAGGGGACAAACGAAAGGGGTGATCATGGCGGCGAAGATCATCTCCGGGAGGGAGTTGGCGGATCAGGTCTGTGGGGAGCTGCGGGAGCGGGTCGCGCGGCTGAAGGAGCGGGGGGTCACCCCCGGCCTGGCCATGGTGAGGGTCGGCGAGGACCCGGCCTCGGTCTCCTACGTGAGGCAGAAGGAGAAGACGGCGGGGAAGGTGGGGATCTACTCCGAGACCATCGTGTTCCCCGAGGACATCCCCGAGGGGACGCTACTGGCGAAGATCGAGGAGCTCAACCGGGACCCCAACTTCCACGGGATCTTGGTGCAGCTCCCCCTGCCCGCTCACATCGACGCCGGCAAGGTGATCGAGGCGATCGACCCCGCGAAGGACGTGGACTGCTTCCACCCCGTGAACGTGGGGAGGCTCCTCATCGGCGAGCCGTACCTCCTCCCCTGCACGCCCCACGGGGTGCAGCAGATCCTCCTCCGCTCGGGATATTCCCCCGAGGGGAAGCACGTGGTGATCTGTGGGCGCAGCAACATCAACGGGAAGCCCCTGTTCGCCATCCTGATCCAGAAGAAGGCCGGGGCCAACGCCACCGTGACCGTCTGCCACTCGCGGACCCCGGACCTCGCCCGGTTCACCCGCCAGGCGGACATCCTGGTGGTGGCCATCGGTCGGCCCAGGGCCATCACCGCGGACATGGTGCGGGAGGGGGCGGTGGTGATCGACGTGGGGGTGAACCGGATCCCGGATCCTACCAAGAAGTCCGGGTTCCGCCTGGTGGGCGACACCGATTTCGACGCGCTGGTGGAGGTGGTGGAGGCGATCACCCCCGTCCCCGGCGGGGTGGGGCCGATGACGGTGGCGATGCTCATGTGGAACACCGTGACCGCCGCCGAGGTCCAGGCGGGCCTGGCTCCGTGAGGGGGCGCGCATGCTGAGGACGACGGCCGTACTGCTCTTGGCCTTCCTCTGCGGGACCGCTTGGGCGTTCCCGGTGGTGGTGACGGACGATCGGGGGCGCGAGATCACCGTGGAACGGCCCCCGGAGAGGATCATCGTGCTCCTCCCCTTCTACGCCGAGATCCTCCTGGACCTGGGGGCCGGGGACCGGATCGTGGGCGTGGCCGATTCCCCCGGCCTTCCCCCCGAGGTGGCCGACCTCCCCTCGGTGGGGCCCTCCTTCGCCCCCTCGGTGGAGGCCATCGTCGCCCTGGATCCGGACCTCGTGCTCGGCGCGTGGGGCGATGTCAGGGACAGGCTGGAGTCGCTGGGGGTCACGGTGTTGACGGTGGGGGGCCCCGGGGGGTACATCCGCGGCGTGGCCGATATATTCGATGCCATCCGCGAAGTCGGCCTGGCGGTGGGGCTCGCGGACCGGGCCGCGTCCCTCGTGGGGGAAATCGCCGAGGAGATCGTGCGCATCGAGGCCGCCGTCCTCGAACTCCCCCGGGTCCGGGTGGCGTTCCTGTACATGTCCGCCCCGGATTCGCCGCCCTACGCCGCCGGCCGGGGCACCCCGGAGAACGAGCTGATCCTGCGCGCCGGGGGCGCGAACGTGTTCGGGGACCTGGCGGGTTTCCCACAGGTGAGTCTGGAGGAGCTCGTCCTGCGCGACCCGGAGGTGATCCTCACCGACCCGGCCCAGGTGGCGAACGTGTTGGCAAGCCAGAGGCTGCGGGGGGTGAGCGCGGTGCGGACGGGGCGTGTCCACGGGATCGAGGCCTCGGCCCTCGTCTCCACCCGCGTGGCCGCGGCCCTGCGGCGGCTGGCGGGGTTCCTGCACCCCGATGCCCTCGGGGGAGGGGAGGGCGGGACGTAACCCCGTGGGCCCCAAGGCGATCCTGTTGTTGATCCCCCTGGCGTTGGGGAGCGTGTTCGGGGCGGTGCTCCTCGGGCCGGCGGGGATCCCCCCCGGAGAGGCCCTGGGGGCGCTCCTGCACCCCGGGGACCATCCCCTCCAGGCGCTCATCGTGCGGGAGATCCGCCTCCCCCGGGCGGCGCTCTCCTTCCTGGTCGGTGCGGCCCTCGCCCTCTCGGGCGCGGTGATGCAAGGGATGTTCCACAACCCCCTGGCCTCGCCCTACGTGCTCGGGATCGCCGGGGGGGCGGCGGCCGGTGCCGCGGGGGTGATCGCGGCCGGGGTAAGGGATATCGTGCCGGTGCCCCTGGGCGCCTTTCTGGGGGCGACGGTGGCGGTGGCGGCCGTGTACCGCCTGGGGCGGGGGGGGCGCTCCGGGCTGGGGCTGGTGCTCGCCGGGGTGGCCGCGGGATCGTTACTCACCGCCCTCACGAGCTTCATGCTCTTCCTCTCCGCCGGCGACCGGCGCCTGACGGAGATCGTGTTCTGGACCATGGGGGGCTTCGGTAGGGCCGATTGGCCCCGAGTGGGGCTCCTCGCCCCGGCCGTGGGGGCGGGGTTCCTCTCCCTGTGGGTCATGGGGCGGCGGATGAACGCCCTGGCGCTGGGGGACGAGGGGGCCCGGTACCTGGGGGTCGACCCGGTGCGGCTCAGGCGCATCCTCCTCTTCTGGAGCACCCTCCTGACCGCGGCGTCCGTGTCCGTGGCGGGCACGGTGGGGTTCGTGGGGCTCGTCGTCCCCCACCTCGTCCGCCTCGTGGCGGGGCCGGACCACCGCGCGTTGCTCCCGGCGGCCGCCCTGGGCGGGGGGATACTGCTCGTGTGGGCCGATGCCCTGGCCCGGGTCGTGCTGGCCCCGGCCGAGCTCCCCGTGGGGATCGTCACCGCCCTCATCGGGGGGCCGTTCTTCCTCTGGCTCCTCCGGCGGAGGCTGGGATGAAGATCGCGCTCGAGCGGGTCAGCGCGGGGTACGGGGGGAGCGTGGTCCTGCGCGAGGTAGACTTCGTGATCGGGGAGGGGGAACTCCTCGCGGTGGTGGGGCCCAATGGCGCCGGAAAGACCACCCTCCTACGGGTGATCTCGGGGGTGCTGCGGCCCTCGGCCGGGGAGGTGCTCCTGGACGGGAGGCCCCTCGGCGCGTGGCCCCCCCGGGAGGTAGCCCGGCGGATCGGGGCCGTGGCCCAGGTACCGGAGGCG
>JAJRVI010000062.1 GCA_024277405.1 Fidelibacterota bacterium | reverse complement strand
GGACGGGAAGCTCGGGACGAAGACGGAGATAAAGAACCTGAACTCCTTCCGGGCGGTGGAACGGGCCCTCTCCGCGGAGGAGGAGCGACAGCGGGAGCTCGTCTCCGCGGGCGGGACGGTGGAGCAGGTGACCTTCGGTTGGGACGAGCACCGGGGGACCCTGGTGTTACAGCGTACGAAAGAGGAGGCCCACGACTACCGCTACTTCTCCGAGCCGGACCTCGTGCCCCTGGTGGTGACCCCGGCGTGGCTCGAGCGGGTGCGCGCGGAAATGCCGGAGCTCCCCTGGGAGCGGGAGGAGCGGTTCGTGCGGGAATACGGGCTTTCTCCCAAGGACGCCGGGATCCTCATCGAGGAGCCGGCCCGGGCCGATTACTACGAGGAGGTAGCCCGCGCCTGCGGCGATCCCGGGGAGGCCGCGGGCTGGGTGCTTTCGGAGGTCCTCCGCTATTGGAAGGGAAACGCGCCCCCCATCGGGGCGGAGGCCCTGGGGCGGCTCATCGTCGCGGTGAGGGAGGGGAGGGTATCCCGGACCAACGCGAAGGAGGCCCTGGAGGCGGCGATCGCCACCGGCAAGGACCCCCTGGCGATCGTGGAGGAGAAGGGCCTCACGCTCCTCTCCGACGAGGACGAGCTCCGCCGCGTGGCGGAGGAGGTGGTGGCGGAGAATCCCAAGGCGGTGGAGGATTTCCGTGCCGGCAAGAAACAGGCCATAGGATTCCTGGTGGGCCAGGCGATGCGGAAGACGAAGGGGCGCGCCGACGCCCAGGCAATCTCCCGCATCCTCGTCGAGATCCTAGAGCGGGATCGCTAGCCGCGCGGCGCGGCTTTTTTTCAACCGGTTTGAGATCCATGTAACGTCGGGCTTCATGCCCGACGTTCGCCTCGGGAGGTGCGATGGGGGATCTGTACGCGGTGATATTGGCGGGGGGAAAGGGCGAGCGGCTCTGGCCGGCGACCCTGGAGCGGCCCAAGCCCCTCCTCCCCTTCGGGGGGCAGGGCAGGTCGCTGATCCGGGCCACCTACGAGCGGGTCCTCCCCCTGGTGGGAGGGGAGAGGGTGTACCTCGTGGCGGCCCGGGGGCTCTCCGAGCTCCTCGCGGCGGAGCTCGGACTCCCTGAGGGCCAGCTTATCGTTGAGCCTTTCGGGAAGAACACCGCCCCGGCCGTGGGGCTGGCCGCCCTCGTCCTCGGGTCCCGGGACCCGGAGGGGATCATGTTCGTGCTCCCCGCCGACCACCGCATCGAGGACGAGGACGCCTTCCGGAGGGCCCTCCGCGCCGCGGCGAGGGCGGCGGAGGAGGGGTACCTCGTGACCCTGGGGATCCGCCCCACCTACCCCGCCACCGGCTACGGCTACATCGAGGGAGGCGAGCCCCTGCTAGAGGCCGAGGGGTATGTGATTCACCGCGCCCGGAGGTTCGTGGAGAAGCCGGACAGGAAGACCGCCGAGGAGTACCTCGCCCGCGGGAACTTCTTCTGGAACTCGGGGATCTTCATCTGGAAGTTCTCCCGGATCCTCGAGGAGATCGATGCGCACCTCCCCGGGCTCTCCGCCGCCCTCGCCCGCCTGCGGTCCCACCTCGGGAAGGACACATGGGAGGCGGCCCTGCGGGAGGCCTACGCCCGGGCCGAGGGGACCTCCATCGATTACGGGGTGATGGAGGTGGCGGAGCGGATCGCCACCATCCCCGTCTCGTTCGGCTGGAACGACCTCGGTGACTGGCACGCCATCTGGGAGGTCTCCCGGGAGGGCCCCGATGGCAACGCCCGCTTCGGGGCGGAGACCGCCGAGGTGGACGCGAAGGGGAACCTCGTCTTCTCCCTGGCCCGCAAACGGGTGGGCCTCCTGGGGGTGGAGGGCCTCGCGGTGGTGGATTCCCCCGGGGCACTGCTCGTGACCCGCCGCGATCGAGCTCAGGAGGTGCGGGATATCGCCCGGGCGTTCGCGGCACGGGAGCCCGATTGGGGCGAGCTCTATAAGCTCGACGCCCATGGAATGCTGAGGGTCATTGAAAGATTCCCGGAGCAGTGCCGCGAGGCCCTGGCCCGAGGGAGATCCGAAGCGCTCCCCCGGGGGCTTTCGGGGTTCACGCGGATAGTCGTGGTGGGGATGGGGGGGTCCGGGATCACCGGGGATCTCCTCGCGCTCGCGCTTCCCGAGGTGGAGGTCATCACCGTCCGGGACTACCGGGTGCCGGGGTTCATCGGGAAGGAGACCCTGCTCATCGGGGTGAGCTACTCCGGGAACACCGAGGAGACCCTGACCGCATTTCTCGACGGGCTTCGGCGCACGGACCGGGCCCTGGGGATCTCCTCGGGGGGAAGGCTCGCGGAGCTCTGCCGGGAGCGCGGGATCCCCTGGATCGGGATCCCGCAAGGGTTCCAGCCCCGGGCCGCGTTGGGGCACCTCCTCTTCACCCTGCTCGGAGCGCTGGAGGGGCTCGGGTGTGAGGCCGCCGACGTGGATGAGGCCCTCGCCGTCCTCGCGGACATGGCGGATGAGCTCGTCCCGGATCGCTCCCCCAACCGGGCGCAGGAGCTCGCCACGGCGCTCCGGGGGAGGATCCCGGTGATCTACGGGGTCACGGGGATCACGGGCCCCATCGCCTTCCGCTGGCGGACCCAGATCAACGAGAACGCGAAGCAGCCCGCGTTCTCCGCCGAGCTCCCCGAGCTCTGCCACAACGAGATCGTGGGGTACGAGCTCGCCGGGGAGCTGTTCCCAGGGCTAGCGCGCGTGTTCCTGCGCACTGCCCACGACCACCCTCGGGTGGCGCTGCGGGCGGAGATCCTGAAGGATGTGTTGCGGCGCCGGGGACTCGGGTTCGTGGAGGTGTGGGGGGAGGGCGAGGGGCGCTTGGCCCAGGCGCTCTCGCTCCTCTACCTCGGGGACTGGCTGAGCGTGTACCTGGCGCTTCTGAACGGGGCGGATCCCACCCCGGTGGTGCCCATCGCCGAGCTCAAGGAGCGCCTCGCCCGCGAGCCCTGAGACCCCGGCCAGCGGTGAGGGGTTCACAGGCGCTTGATCATGTAGATCCAGCGCCCCCTCTCCTCGGCGCCGAGGCGGCGGAGGCACCGCAGCGCCCCCGCCTGCTCCTCCCACACGTCGAGGTGGAGCTCCGCCTTCCCGAGCCGCGCGAGGAACCCGATGGCATACGCGAGGAGCGCTCGGTACGTCTGCTCGTCCCCCGGGTGGGGGACGCCCATGAAGCAGACGGGCTGATACGCGTTCCACGAGATCCGGACCACCCCCGTAGGGCCGCCCCCGCGCCGGACCACGAGCACCCGCTCCCGGACCCCGAAGAGCCGTGCGCACGGGCTCCCGTAGTTCCGCTCCACCGCGAGCAGCGCCCTCACGTCGCCGGCGGCCGCGAAACCCCGGGCGAGGCGGCTCTCCTCGCGGAAGGAGAGGGGGTGGACCCCGTCGCCGATGGCTCCGCCCCCCGGGGGCGTCCTCCCGAGCGGGAGCACGAACTGGCGTGTGTTGCCGAGGACCTCCCACCCCAACTTCATCCCGAGCCTGGCGATGGGGTGGCCGTGGGGCACCAACGCCCTCATGAGGCCGTACCCGGCCCGGCGTAACCCCTCGCTGATCCCCTGGTCGATGAGCCGGACCGACCTGAGGCCCCTCTTCCCCTCCTCCACCACCAGGCCGATGATGTAGGGGATGCGATAGCCGATCTGGCCGACGCTCCCCACGGGTTTCCCTCCCATCCGCAGCACCCAGATCTCCACGGGGACGCCCAGGCGGTGGAGGAGCGAGAGCGGTGCCCGCCGCAGGGAGAGGAGGAAGCGGAAGACGGGCTCGACGTCGCCGAGGTCCATCCTCCGCACGCCGAGCTCGCCCCGGAAAGAATCCTTCCACATGGCGATCACCTCGGCGAGCTCGCGCTTGCGGATGCGGCCCACTGTGGCCCCGGGCATCTCGGGTTTACGATATAAGGGAGCGATGTTGGGGTGCAAGGATTGTGGTTCCGAGGCCGCGGAGCTCCTGGGGCGCTGCGGCAGGTGCGTGACGAGATCCGAGGAGGGGGAGCTCCTGCGCCCCCACGTGATCACGCGGCGTTCCCTGGGACTCCCGGCGCGTATCCCCCGAGGGGGAACGGCCACGTGCCGCCTGTGTGCCAATTCCTGCGTCCCCCGGGAGGGAGAGCGGGGGTACTGCGGGCTCCGGGCGGTACGGGGGGGAAGGCTCTCCTACATCTGGGACGGCGGCGCCGACGTGGGGCTGCTGCACGCCTATTACGACCCCCTGCCCACCAACTGTTGTGCCTCCTGGTTCTGCGGCGCGGAGGGCGGGGCGAACCTCGCGGTGTTCTTCTACGGATGTAACTTCGATTGCCTCTTCTGCCAGAACGCCCAGCACAAGCACGTGGAAGAAGGGGAATTGGTCCCGGTGAGGGAGTTCGTGGAGCGGGCGCTGGCCCCCCGGGTCAGGTGCGTGTGCTTCTTCGGGGGCTCGCCCGAGCCCCAGCTCCCGTTCGCCATCCGCGCCTCGAGGGCGCTCCTGCGCCGGGCCGAGGCCTCGGGCCGCGTGATCAGGATCTGCTGGGAATGGAACGGCGCCGGGAACCCACGGCTCGTCCGGCAGGCGGCGGAGCTCTCGCTCGCGACCCGGGGGATCGTGAAGTTCGACCTCAAGGCGTGGGACGATAAGCTGGCCCTTGCCCTCTGCGGTGTGCCAACACGCCCCGCGTTCGATAACTTCGCCATGGTGGCGGAGGAGGTCCTCCCCCGGGCCGATCACCCCCTCCTCACCGCCACCACCCTGCTCGTGCCGGGCTACGTGGACGAGGAGGAGGTGGGGCGGATCGCCGGGTTCATCGCGTCGCTCTCCTCGGATATCCCCTATTCGCTCCTCGTCTTCTATCCCGCTTATTGCATGTCCGACCTCCCGGTCACGCCCCGAGAGCAGGCGGTTCGCTGTTACCGCGCCGCGAGGGAAGCGGGCCTCGATCGGGTGCACGTGGGGAACCTGCATCTCCTCGGCCTCTCCGAGGAGGCCTTCTTGGCCCTGGCCCGGGGCTGAGGATCACGTCCGCGCTCCGCAAGGGAAACCCCGGTAAAATCTGAGCCCAATGGTGTTCGCGGAGGCGGGGGAACGGATCAGCGTCATCGGCGCGCTGGTGAACGGGGGGCTCGTGACCCTCAAGCTCGCCGTGGGGGCGGCGGTGGGCTCCGTGGCCTTGATCGCCGACGGGGTCCATTCCCTCTCCGACCTCCTCACCGATCTCGTGGTGATCGTGGGGATGCGGCTGGGGCGACGCCCCCCCGACGACACCCACCCCTACGGCCACGGGAAGTTCGAGACCCTGGCCGGGGCGTTCGTCGCGGCGTTGCTCCTCCTGGTGGGGATGGAACTCGTCCGCAGGGCCTTCGTCGCCCTGGGGCAGGCGGGCACGGCCCACCTGGGGCTCGCGATGATCGGGGTGGCCCTGATCTCGCTTGTAGCGAAGGAGGTCCTCTACCACGCCACCATCCGGACCGCGTCCGCGGTGCGGAGCCCGGCGCTCCGGGCCAACGCGTGGCATCACCGCTCCGACGCCCTCTCCTCCTTCGCGGTCCTCCTCGGGGGCCTCGCGAGCTCGCTGGGGTTCCACGCCGGCGACGGTCTCGCGGGCATGGCGGTGGGGGCGATCATCGTGGCCTCGGGGGCGAAGCTCCTGTGGGATAGCCTCCACGAGCTGGTGGAGGGGCGGCTCCTGCACCACGAGGAGCGGGCGATCATCTCGGCCATCGAAGGCGTCCCCGGGGTGCGGGGATGGCACAAGCTCCGGAGCCGGCGCTCCGGCCGCGTCTCGTTCGTGGACGTCCACATCACCGTGGACCCGGAGATCCCCCTGCGCGAGGCCCACGAGATCGCCTCCCGGGTGGAGAAGGCGGTGGAGGCGGTGCTGGGGGGCGAGGTCTCGGTGACGGTCCACGTGGAGCCGAAGGAGGAGGGATGAAGGATCCGGTGGAACGCTTCCTGGAGATGGTGCGGATCGACTCGGAATCCGGTCGGGAGAAGCGGTTCCTCGCCTGGCTCGCCGACAGGTTCCGGGAGGAACTGGGAGCGGAGTGCCGGTTTGACGCGTACGGGAACCTCATCGCCACCCTGCCGGCGGTGCGATCCGCCCGTCGGGATCCGATCCTCCTCTGCGCCCACGCCGACACCGTGAAGCCGGGAGCGGGGATCGAGCCGGTTGTGGAGGGGGGTCGGATCCGCTCCGCGGGGGAGACGATCCTCGGCGCGGACGATAAGGCGGGGATCCTCGCCATCTGGTATGGAGTCCTGCGGGCACGCCGCCGACCCCCGTTGGAGATCGTCATCACCCGGGAGGAAGAGGTGGGACTCCTGGGGGCCAAACATCTCGACTACGGGGCCCTGCACAGCGCGATGGGGTTCGTGTTCGACGGCGAGGATTTCCCCGAGATCGTGATCGGGGGCCCATCGCATTTCCTCATCGACGTGGAGGTGAGGGGGCGGGCCGCTCACGCGGGGATGGAACCGGAGAGAGGCGTCTCCGCGATCCTCGCCGTGTCCCGCGCCATCGCGCGCCTCCCCCAGGGGAAGATCGACCCCGAGACCACGGCCAACGTGGGGGTGATCGAGGGGGGGACGGTGCGGAACGCCGTCCCCGAACGCGCCGTGGTCCTCGCCGAGTGCCGTAGCCTCGACCACGGGAGGGCGGTGGACCTCGCCGAGACCTACCGGAGGGTCTTCGAGGAGGAGGCGCGGGCCATGGGCGCGGTGGCGGAGGTGAGGGTGGAGCTCGCCTATCGGGCGGTGCGCCTCCCCGAGGACTCCCCCGCGGTGGCGCTCGCCGCCGCGGCCGTGTCCGCCTTGGGGTACGAGCCGAGGCCACGGCTCATCCGCGGCGGGACCGACGCCTCCATCCTGAACCAGC
>JAJRVI010000061.1 GCA_024277405.1 Fidelibacterota bacterium | reverse complement strand
GGGCGCGGCTCCCGGGGAGCGCTCAGGTCCAGTTCAAGCTCCTCGGCCGCACCTTCTCCGCCGATGAGGCCCTGGAATTCTCCGCGTACGTCCTGCTGTACCTCGCGGTCCTCGCCGTGGCGACCCTCGCCCTCACCGCCATGGGCTACGGGCTCTCCGATTCCCTCTTCGAGGCGGCATCGGCCCAGGGCACGGTGGGCCTCTCGGTGGGGATCGCCCGCTCCGGGGCGCCGGCGGGGGCGAAGCTCCTCCTCATGCTCCTCATGTGGATGGGGCGGCTCGAGATATTCCCGGTTATCCTCTTCCTGAGAAAGGCGGTGAGCTCGAGGTGAAGATCATCATCGTGGGGCTGGGGGCCCTGGGGAGACGGTTGGCGGAGGAACTCGCGGGGAAGAAAGGGATAGAGCTCGTCCTCATCGACTCCGACGAGGCGACCTGCAAGGAGGCGGCTGACCGATACGATGCCCTGGTGCTGCGGGGTGACGGGACCGACCCCGTGCTCCTCGGGGAAGCGGGGGTCCAGGGGGCGGTGCTGGTCGCCGCCACCGGCTCCGACCCCATAAACACCGTGGTGGGGATCCTGGCGAAGCAGGCGGGGGCGGCGCGGGTCATCGTGGTATTGGACGACCTGGCGCTCCGCACCGCCTGCCAGACGGCGGGGGTGGACGTGGTGGTCTCCCCGGTGATCTCGGCGGCGAACGAGATCGCGGGCTACATCTTCGGCGAGGAGTCCCTGGATTTCGCCGTGGCCGTGGCCGGCGGGGCACGGGTGGCGGAGCTGTCCCCCGGCCCCTTGGCGGGGAGGAAGCTCGCGGAGCTTGCCCTCCCCAAGGGAACCGTGATCCCCCTGATACTCCGGGAGGGCAGGGCGCTCGTGCCTTCCGACGATACGGCCCTCGCCCCCGAGGACGTGGTGATCCTCATCGCCGAGAACGACGAGAAGCTCGCCGCCGCCAAACGCCTCTTCTCTCCCGCCACCGCCGGGGGTTAAGATTCCCGGCCGAAGGAGGCGAGATGCTGAAGGCCAGAAGCGGGAACTTGCTCGTGGTGCGATTTCAAGACGGGGAGAGGCTCCCCGCCGCACTGTTGGACCTGAGGATCCGCGCGGGGGCGATCCTGGGAGGGGTGGGGATGCTCCGTGATCTCGTCCTCGCGTACTGGAACGGGAAGGAATACGTGCGGGAGACGGTCGAGGAGCCGGTGGAACTCCTCTCGCTCCAGGGGAACCTGGGGGAGCGGGACGGGGAGGTCGTCCTCCACGCCCACGTCGTGGCGGGGAAGGAGGGGGGCGCCGCCGTGGGCGGCCACCTCGTGGAAGCCACGGTGCACAACACCGCCGAGGTGATCATCGCCGAGCTCCCCGGCGTGGTCATGGAACGCCGGCCCGAGCCCTCTGGTCTGGTGGGGCTCTATCCCCGGGAGGCGGCATGAGCCTCATCCGCGCGAGCGACCTCCAGGCGCTGCGGGACCTGGCGGGGAAGGGCGGTCCGGTGGTGAGCCTGTACCTCAACGTGACCCCCCCGCGTCCGTTCAAATCCGAGCTCCGCTCCCTCCTCCACGACAAGTGGGAGAGGTTGCGGGCCGCCGGGCTGGACAGGGACCTCCTCCGCAGGATCGAGGCGATATTCGCCTCGCTCAAGGCCTACGTGGACGAGCTCCGCCCCCTGGAGCGCACCCGTCTCCTCGCCATCTTCGCGGCCGAGGAGGGCTTCTTCCAAGAGTACCGGCTACCCGTGGCCCTCCCGAGCCGCCTCTACGTGGATCCCGATCCCTATATCCGCCCCCTCACCGTCCTCCTCGACGAGTTCGACCGCTACTGCGTGGTGCTCGTGGACCGCAAGCGGGCCCGGGCGTTCGATATGTACCTCGGGGAGATGGAGGAGGACGTGGGGGCCCTGGAGTCCGAGACCCCGAGCTGGATCTCCGAGGGGGAGGGGCGCGCCGCCCGGGCCACGGCGGCCGGCACCGGCCCGTGGGCCGGCTGGCGCGAGAGCAAGATCCAACGGCACATCGCCGACCACGTCCACCGGCACTTCAAGGAGGTGGCGGGGCTCCTGTTCGACCACTTCAAGCGCCGGGGCTTCGACCGCCTCATCGTGGGGGGGCCGGAGGGAGCGGAGGGGAAGGTGGTGCCCGAATTCCTCGATCACCTCCATTCCTACCTCCGCGAGCGCCTCGCGGGGGTGTTCGCGGGCGAGATGGACCTCCCCGTGAACGAGATCAAGAGGCGGGCCCTGGAGGTGGCGGCCCGCGAGGAAAGGCGGGAGGAGGAGGCCCTCATCGAACGACTCCTCTCCGAGGCGAACCGGGAAGGGGGCCTCGGCGTGTTGGGCCTCAACGATGTGGTACTGGCGCTGATGATGTCCCAGGTGCACACCCTGGTGCTCGAGCACGATTACCGGGAGCGGGGGTGGATATGCCCCCGCGACCACCACCTCGCCCTGGCGGGGGGGTCGCGCCCCCTCTGCGGGGGGGAGCTGGAGGAGGTGGAGGACTTCGTGGACGAGGTGGTGGAGGAGGCGATCGAACAGGGGGCCGAGGTGGAACACGTCTTCACCGAACACGAGGGCTTCCGTGCCTGGGGGATCGGGGCGATCCTTCGGTTCCGCGTCTACTGAGCCTCAGCGGTACTCCACCACATCGTCCAGGGGACGGCGGGGCCGCGGGCGCGGTTCCTGCGCCGGATATCCCAAGGGGACGAGGGCCACGGGGCGCAGCCCGGCGGGAAGGGAGAGGGTCTTCCGCACGTCCTCCTCGGAGAAGGCCCCCACCCAGCAGGTACCGAGCCCCTTGGCGTGGGCCACGAGCAGCATGTTTTGCGTCGCCGCAGCGGTGTCCTGGATACAATAGAGCCCCACCCCACGGTCCCCGTAGGCCCGCCGTGCCCGCTCCAGATCGGCGCAGACGACGATGACCACCGGGGCCTCGGCGACGAAGTCCTGGCCCAACGCGGCCGCGACGAGCCCCCGTTTCAACCCCGGGTCCCGCACCACGATGAACCGCCACGGCTGGGCGTTCCCCGCGCTCGGGGCCCAGGTGGCCGCCTCCAGGATCTCCACGAGGTCCTCCTCGGGCACGGGATCGGGCTTGAACCTCCGTATCGACCTCCGACCTCTTACAATCCCCAAAAGGTTTTTCATGGCTTCCTCCTTCGCCCGTGAATTTATACACTTGACACCAATTGAAATCCAAACCCCTATCTCGTATCATATCTGTGTCTATTTAGGCCAAAAACTGACAGAAAAGGGGGGATTAACATATGCCGAAGAGGGGCCAGGGTACCACCGATAAGATCTCCATTTACATTCCCCAGAAGAAGGCCCAGCAGAACGTGATCGAGCGGTTGCGGAAGCTGGCGGAAAAGAAGGACCGCTCCATCAACTACCTCGTGGTGGAGGCCATCCTCCAGTACCTGGAACGCGAGGAGAAGAAGGAAAAAGGCTCGTAACCCCTCCCACCTTCCCGCTCCGCCTGGCAGCCACGACCCCTTTCGCGCTATGATGCTCCCGCGAAGGAGGACCTATGTCGGAACGTAAGAAGCTCACCATCCCCGATCTCTACGCTATGGTGGAGCGGGGGGAGAAGATCACCTTCCTCACCGCCTACGATTATCCCACGGCGCGCCTCGAGGATCGGGCCGGGATCGACATGATCCTGGTGGGGGACTCCGGGGCGATGTGCCTCCTCGGCCACGAGACCACCCTGCCCGCCACCATGGACTTCATGGTGGAGATCACCGCGGCGGTCTCCCGCGCGGTGGAGCGGGCGTTCGTGGTGGGAGACATGCCATACATGTCCTACCAGCCGTCCAACGAGCTCGCCATAAAGAACGCGGGCCGGTTCATCTCCGAGGGCGGCGCCGATGCGGTCAAGCTCGAGGGCGGGGCCAGGATGGCAGAGAGGGTGGAGGCCATCGTCAAGGCGGGGATCCCCGTGATGGGCCACATCGGCCTCACCCCGCAGGCGGCGACCCTGATTGGGGGCCTCAAGGCCCAGGGACGCACCGCGGAGACCGCGGCGCGCCTCATCGAGGACGCGAAGGTACTGGAGGAGGCGGGAGCGTTCGCCATCCTGCTGGAAGCGATCCCCGCCCGGGTGGCGGAGATCATCGTGCGCAACGCCACGGTCCCCATCCTGTCCATCGGCTCGGGAGCCGCCTGTCACGGCCAACTCCTCATCGTCCACGACATCCTCAACCTCTTCGAGGCCTTCACCCCCAAGTTCGTGAAGGTGTACGCCGATGTGGCGGCGGTGATGCTCCAGGCCTTCCGGGAGTACATCGAAGAGGTGAAGTCCGGTAAGTTCCCCACGCCGGATCACGAGTATCGTATCCCCAAGGAGGAGTGGAAACGCCTCCAGGAGATGCTGGACGAGGGGCGTTGAGGCGCGGAGGTTTACCGAAAGGAGGTGACCATGAGGAAGTGGTGGGACGACTTCATGACGTTCCGGAGGTTCATCACCCCGCAGATCATGCCCGTGATCTTCTGGGTGGGGGTCTTCATCGCCGTGGTGCGCGGGATCGTCGATATCGTGTGGGGCGCACGGCTGCACAACCCCCAGCTCATAACGGGGGGCATCTTCACCCTGTTCCTGGGGCCGATCTTCGTGCGAATGTTGTGCGAGTGGTTCCTGACGTTCTTCCGCGAGTGAGCTAGCGCACGAGGAGCCAGAGCACGACCCCGGCGGTGGAGAAGAGGAGGGCGAGGAAGGCTTCGTCCAGCCGCCACCGGGGGGTCCGGGGAGCGTGTCCGCGGATCGCCCATCCCGCGGCCGCCCCCGCGGTGGCGATCCCTATCGCCGAGAGGAGCGCGGGATAGCCCAATAGCCTGGGCTCCCGGGCCATGAGCGAGAGCCCCCCGGCGAGGAGGGCCGCTCCGAGGAGGGGCAAGGCCCGGTCGGCCCCGCCCCCTGGCCGGCCGCGGGCAAGCAGCGGGAGTACCCTGGCGAAGGCGGCGGCCGTCCCCAGGGAGAGGAAAAGGAGCACGGCCTTGCCCCAAGGGGGCGCGGCCGCGGAGATCAGGCCTTTGGCGCCGTAACCCGCCAGGGGCGGGAGCCCCACGATGGCCGCCACCCCCAGGGCCAGGGAGACCCTCGTCCAACCGGAGAGCTTGCCCGCGAGGCCGGCGATCCGCCGGCCGCCCCCCTCGGCCTCGGCCCGACCGGCGCTGAGGAAGAGGAGGGCCTTGAAGAGCCCGTGAGCGACGCCATAGGCGATCCCCCCCGCCCACGCACCCCAGCCGAAACCGAGCAGCATGTAACCGAGTTGGGACATGGTGGAATAGGCGAGGAACACCTTGAGGTCCTCTTCCCGGAGGAGGTGGAGTATCCCCAGGAACCCCGTCACGAGCCCCAGGGCGACCAGCACGTCCCCGATGGGGACGGCGGCGGACAGCCGCGCCAGCACCACGATCCCCATCTTGCTCACCACCCCCGAGAGAAGGGCCGTCACCGGGGCGGGAGCATACCCATAGACGGTGGGAAGCCAGAGGGAGTACAGGAACACGCCCCCCTTTGCCGCGGCGCCGGCCACGAGGAGCCCGATCCCCACCATGAGCCCGGCCCCCCCGGTCGCCGGGAGCTCGAGGAGGGAGAGGGTCCCCGTCTCCGCGTACACGAACCCCACCCCCAAGAGGTAGAGGATCATCCCACAGCTCGTCAGGACGAGGTACTTGAAGCTCGCCCAGACCTGCGCCGGCCGACCCTCGATCCCCACCAGCAGGAACGCGATGAGGGAGGTGAGCTCGAGGCCGACGTAGAGGTTGAACAGGTCCAGCGAGAGGACGAGCGAGAGCACGGTGCCCACGAGGAGCGTCGACAACGCGTAGAAGTGGCGCGGCCTCTCCCGCTCCCCCACGAGGAGGACCAGGTGCAGCACGAGGGAAAGGCCCCAGAAGGCCGCGGCGAGGAGATCCCCGCGCCAGGTGATGGCCCATCCCCCAAGCCCCAACCGCATCGGCGGGAATCCGGGAAGCCAGAGAGCGAAGGAGACCGTCCCCACCACGAGGGCGAGCGCACCGAGAAGCCGGGCCCGGGGGGTGAGGAAGCCCAGGACCCCTAGGGCCAGGTACCCGAGGACCCCGATGAGGGCCGCGGTCATCGCGCCATCTCCTCCTCGGCCTCCTCCTCGATCCTCTCGGTCTCCTGGGTGTGCAGCCGCTCGGTGAGGGAAACGGCGTAGGCGAGCGAGAGTGCGAGGGTGGCGAAGTGGATCACGATGGCGGTGAGGACCAGGGCCTGGGGGAGCGGATCGGCGCTGGGCGTGCCCGGGGGATACCCCACGAGGGGGGGCCTCGCCCCCGGACGGTGGGAAAGGGCGACGAGAAACAGGATGGCCCCGCCCGAGGCGACGTTCAGCCCCAGGAGCTTCCAGAGGAGGGGGCGCCGCAGGGCCAGGGCGCCGAACCCCAGGACGACCAACCCGATGCCCAATGCCGCCGCGGTCAGTCCCTCCATCAGATCTCCCCCCGGTGCGCGGCGAAGTAGTGCAGCACCACCCATGTCCCGATGGTCACCTCGACCCCGATGAGGAGGTTGAAGAGGACGAGGAACCCGCTTCCCCGCAGATCGAGGATAAAGCCCGCTATCCCGAGGACGAGGAAGGCCGCGATGGCCCCGTATTTCAGGAGCTCGAGGGTGCCCTCGTGGAGCTCGCGGCTCAGGCGCTCCACCCCCTTGGCCATGGCGAGGAGGAGGAGCCCCGAGCCGGCGATGGCCCCTGCGGGGAACCCTCCCCCCGGGCCCAGGTGCCCCGAGGCCGCGAGGTACAGGGAGAAGACCACGACCACCGGGAGAAGGATGTCCGCCATCTCCCGCACCACGCCCCTCTCGGGGACCACCGGCTCGCGATGGCGCCCCAGGGGCTTGAGGGTGTACCTCACCCCTACCATGGCCAGGGCGAACACCAACACCTCCAGGAGGGTGTCGTAGAGCCGCGCCCCCAGGACCACCGCCGCGACGCCGTTCCCAGCCCCGTAGGCCATCGCCAGCCCCCGCCACGGAGGAGCATCGTCCCGCGGTGGGAGGGCGGAGAGGCCGCAGGCCAGGACCCCGGCGATGGCGACGAGCACCGCGAGCGTGAGCCATTTTTTCATAGGTACCTCCTCACCAACGCGTCCCAATCCCCCCGGCGCCGGAGCTCGTCCACGATCTCCCCCAGGGTCCGGGCGAGCTCGCCCTCGTCGGGGGCAAAGAGGACGGAGAAGGCCGCGTCCTCCAGGGGCTCCACCTCCGCTTCCCGCAGCTTTCCCCGGAGGTAGAGGGCGCGGAGCTCGAGGAGGTTCACCACCGCCCCCCCGAGTTCCCCCTTCTCCAGGGCGGAGAGGAGGGCCTCGCGGCGGGTGAACGTGCGCCCCCCCGGGGGGAGGAGCTCCGCCTCCCGGGAACCCCGGATCGCGCCCACCGGCCCGGTATCCCCCCGCACGAGCAGGATACGGGTGGGGAGGACGTCCACCTTGGGGAACCGTTCCCCCGAGCAGGGGAGGAGGTCCCCCGCGGCGAGGTCCGCCTCGCTGGACGCCAGCAGCCCCGCCACCTCGTCCCGCTCGACCCACCGGAGCTCGAGCTCGCGATGGGTGCGGTGGCCCAGGAGACGCAGGAGCTCCCACACCAGGCCGGCGGCCCTATCGCCCTCGGGATAGAGGAGCGGGGGACAGGCCACGGCGGCCACGACGATCTTCCCCGTGCGCCTGATGGCCAGGAGGTACACGAACGTGACGAGCCCGAACCCGATGGCGGCCTCGGTGAGGGCCACGTCCGGGGCGGCGAGGGAGAAATACAGGCCGGCGAGGACGAGGGACTGGACCCCGAGCACCGCGATCCCCCAGAGCAACCGCCGGCGGGTCAGGGCGAGGACGGCGAGGCCGAAGGCCAACAGGGACAGGGCAACGGTGGTCACCGGTCCTCCCTGGGGGTATGGCGCCGCAGAAACGCCCCTTTGGCGATGGCGTGCGTGGCCACCGGTCCGGTGAAGAGGAGGAGGAGGCCGAGGAGGCCCAGGACCCCCACCTCCCAGCCCCAGGACGCCCGCAGGGCCAGTCCCACGACTACGAGGAACGCCCCTCCCAGATCCCCGACCCCTGCGGCCTGGAGCCGGGAATAGGGATCGCGGAACCTGAGGAACCCCAACCCACCGACGCCGAGGAGGACGATGCCGAGCCCCACCAGCACGTCCGCCGCCGGGCTCACCGTTCCCCCCTCTCCCCGAAGCGCGCGAGGAGCACGGCCCCCAGGAACCCGAGGAGGGCGTACCCCAGCGCCACGTCCAGGAGCACCGCCCTACCCCCCGCCACCCCCTCCAGCGCGAGCACCAGGGCCACGCGCACGTTGATGCCGCTCGCCCCGGCCACCCTGTCCCAGAAGTGGGGCCCGCGCCACAGGCGCAGCAACGGGAAGAGTGCCGTCGCGATGATGAGGCCCTGATAAACCCCGTTCATCCCGTGAGCTTAACCAACACCCGCTGGAGGGGCCCAATCCCCGGGAGCGCCGGGCGTTCTGGGAGCTCGAGGCAGTGGACATAGAGGATCTCCCCCTCCGCGAGCAGGGCGATCGTCCCCGGGGAGGCGGTGATGGCGAGGACGAGGAGGAGCTTTCCCAGGTCGCTCCGCACCCGCAGGGGGATGGCGATGATCCCGGGGGAGCACGTCCCGCGCAGGGCCGCGACCGCGGTCCGCACCACCCCCCGGGCCACCCCCCATAAGAAGAGGGCGAGGAACGCGGCCCACAGGTCCGGCCGCGTCCACACCGTCCACCGAACCCCCGTCCCGAGGCCCGTCCATATCGAGAAGGCAAGGAGCGCGAACGGACACCACAGCCCGGAGAGGATGACGGGGAGATCGGTGGAACGCCACAGGAGGATCCAGATCCCCCACAACGCCCCGCCCCCGATGAGCGCCACCGGGAGGCCGTCCCGCGCCCGTTCCCACAACGCCCCTTTCCTCTCCCCCATTATCTCGCTCGATTCCTCCTTCCTCACCGGGCCCCGGGCGATGATGGTACCACAACCGCCGCGCCCGCACCGCCCGCGTCCGTCGACTTTTATCTCATAGCCCAAAAAACATGATAAAAGTTGACAACGTTAAGGTGGCATGGAACCACCGGCCTAGGTGGAACGGGCGATGAACGTGGGAACCCCGGGGTCGCAAGGGGGGCGTTCACAGGTTCACGCGGTTCTCCACGTCCTCGATCTCGTCATCGGTTATCCCGATATAGCGACGGGTAACGGCGGGAGTGGTATGGCCGAGCTTTTCCTGGATGAGCTCGATGGGGACCCCGTGGTACTTCCGGGCCATGTACCCCCAGGTCTTCCGCAGGGTGTGGCCCCCGTACCTTCCGGTAAGGCCCACCTCCCGGCACCAGCGGTTGATGAGCCGCCAGACGTGTTGCCGCGTCCAGGGGAAGAGCCGCTCCTTCTCCGCGAACGGCCCCTCCCTCTCCCAGAGGAGCTCCAGCGCCTCCCGGCAGGAGTCGTTGAGGAGGATCCGGTGGGCGCGGTTGGTCTTTTGGGACCGGATGTAGAGGTGGTCACGGACACGGCCGTCCGGGCGATATACGTCCCCGCCCTTGATCCGGAGGAGATCCCCGGGGCGCAACGCGGTGTTTATCCCTACGACGAAGAATGCGTAATACCGCGGATCCCTCTTGCGCAAGCGCGCCTTTATCGCCGCCACCTTTTGGGGGTCACGGATGGGCTCCACCCTCTCCATAGCGACTTATTGTAACTACAAGCGTGTTATGTCACCACATGGGGCGTGGCCTCGATCTCCCCGGGCCGGGAAAAATGGCCATAGAAAGCGGGAAAACGTCGGTCCAGGTTACAGAGGTTAAATTGTGTCGCCTAGAGTGGGGTCCGCTGAGAGGGCCGTATTTCGCCTCCGCGGGCGCTGGGATATGGGGGAAATAGGCCGGGGACGGAGGAGGCCGGTGGAGGGCCTCTCATTCCAGGGAGTAGCGCTCGATGATCTTCTTCTCCTCGCCCTCGATCTCCGCGGAGACCTCCACGTACTCCTTGAGCCCCGAGCGGGCGAGCTTCTCCTTGAAGAGGGAGTCGAGCTGGAAGATCCCGGCGGAGTTCGACATCCGCACGCGGATGTGGACCGGCTTCTCCTTCCCCTTCAGGATCTCCACCTTCTCGATGGCCAGGGCGGAGACGGTATGGATCGTGGGAACCCCCACTTTGAACGGGATCCGTGCACGCCCCTTCTCCATATCCAGGGCATCGGCCACCTTGATGATCCCCGCCTCCACGGTGAGGGGCTCCACGTCCTTCCTATGGGCGTAGATCGCGTGCATGACCTCCGCCATGACCTGGGTCTTCTGGGGCTCCCCGTAGACCCCCTCGAGCAGTTCTTCCAACAGGAAGGGGGCCAGGGAGAGGGAGTGGGATTCGTGTTCCTCACGGTGAACCACGTGGCCGATATCGTGGAGGGCCGCGGCCAGGAGCACGATCACCCTGGCGTCCTCGTACTCGAGGCCGTGGTCATAGGCCCCCAGGTGCACCCCGGCCTCGTGGAGGAGCTCGAGGAGCCTGAGCGCCACCCGGATCACGATCTTCACGTGAACGGGGCCGTGGTCGTTTATGTGCAGGCGGTTTATCGCCGCGATATTAGAACAGGTCCAGAGGGCCTTGAGCCGGGCCGACCCTTCCACCCGGCGCCGCACCACCTCGAACCGCGACGTCTTCTGTGTCCGCGCCATGGCGCCCAAGCTTACAGCGCCCGCCACCTCTCCCACCAGGGACGCCCCTCGCCGCGGCCCTCCAGGACCAAGCGCCGCAGGAAGCGGACCTCCTCCTCCAGGTGCCGCAGGAGGAGGTCGGTGTCCCCCCGATCCGATGGCGGCACGGCCTCAGCGCCCTTGCCTTCGGCACCACGACGCAAAGCTTGAGCAGCTTCTTTCACGGTTTTTCCTCTTTCGCATAGAGCCTGTAGGGCCCGAAGGAGCTCCACACCCCGTTCGTCCACGAGGATCCGGTTGTTCGGGCCCCGGTGGAGGTGGGGGGAGAGGAGATCCCGGATGGCCTCGATCCGGTTCCTCACTTGCGTTTCCGTTTTCAACCCCAAGATCCCCACGAGCTCCCGCACGGTATACACGGCGTCCTCCTTAAGCTTTTTCCTGTTTCCCCTAAAAGTACCCCTCCGTGGCGCCCCGGGCCAGCCGGGGGTAAGCTTCCCGCGCGGGGAGATGCGCATCAGGCGTTTGGATGAGCACGTGATCCGCCGGATCGCCGCCGGGGAGGTGGTGGAGCGCCAGGCCTCAGTGGTGAAGGAGCTGGTGGAGAACTCCCTGGACGCGGGGGCGGGAGCGGTGGAGGTGGAGCTGCGCGGCGGGGGGGTGGAGTTCGTCTCCGTGGCCGACGACGGTGAGGGGATGACGCCCGAGGAGATCCGGCTCGCCGTCGAGCGCCACACCACGAGCAAGATCCGGACCGAGAATGACCTCGCGGCGATCTCCACCCTTGGGTTCCGGGGGGAGGCCCTGGCCGCGATCTGTGCCGTCGCCAAGGTGAGGATCCTCTCCCGCCCCCGCGGCGGGGACGCGGCCCACGAGCTACGCGTCGAGGGCGGACGGGTATCGGTGGACCGCCCCGCGGCTCGGGCCCCGGGGACCACCGTCGAGGTGGCGGACCTCTTCTTCAACACCCCGGCGCGGAGGAAGTTCCTCAAATCCCCCCGGGCCGAGGCCCGCTATGCCCTGG
>JAJRVI010000060.1 GCA_024277405.1 Fidelibacterota bacterium | reverse complement strand
GGACATGGGGGAACTTCGCGGGGAGGACCTCGGGCTCCTTCAGGGAGTCGTCGAAGTTGGGGACGAACTCGACCGTCTCCTCTGAGAGCTCCTCGAAGAACTCCATGGCAATGGGGGCCAGCCTCGCCTCGGTGTAACGCATGGCGGCGGGCTCGTCGCCGTCGATGGAGCCGAAGTTCCCCTGGCCGTCCACCAAGGGGTAGCGGGTGGAGAACGGCTGGGCCATGTTGACGAGGGCCTCGTAGACGGCCATATCACCGTGGGGGTGATACTTACCCAGGGTCTCGCCCACGATACGGGCGGATTTCTTGTGGGGCCTGCCCGGCGTAAGGCCGAGCTCCTTCATGGTGTAGAGAATGCGGCGCTGGACCGGTTTGAGCCCATCTCTGACATCGGGGATGGCGCGGCCGCGGATCACCGAGATGGCGTAGTCGATGTACGACTGCTCCATCTCCTCTTCTATGAAAGTTACCTCTATCTTCCCCATCGGAGCCTCCACACAAATCTTAAGAAATTTGCGATGGCATCGCAAGTTTGCGCGTTACCCCTGGGAACAAAAAGGCGCGGCTTTGGGCTCCAAGGGGATCGGGATAGCGGATGCCAACGTGTGCAAAAAGAGCACGCCCGGCCGCTTCATTCCTCATCACACATCGCGCCCTCCCCTCCCGGTTATACTCGCTTCTGTGTTCCGAAGGGAGGGAGAAATGGCGACGAAGACCGCGCTCGATGAGCGCTGTGTGAACGCGATCCGGTTCCTGTCCGCGGACATGATCCAGGAGGCCAACTCCGGCCATCCGGGCCTCCCTCTGGGGGCGGCCCCTTTGGCCTACGTGCTCTGGACGAAACATCTCAAGCACAATCCCAGGAACCCCTACTGGTTCGACCGCGACCGCTTCGTTCTCTCCGCGGGCCACGGCTCGGCCATGCTCTATGCCCTCCTCCACCTCACCGGCTACGACCTCCCCCTGGAGGAGCTCAAGCGCTTCCGACGGTGGGGAAGTAAAACCCCGGGCCATCCCGAGGCGGACTGTGCCCCGGGGGTGGAGGTGACCACCGGCCCCTTGGGTCAGGGGATCTCCATGGCGGTGGGGATGGCCATCGCCGAGGCGCATCTGGCCGCTATCTTCAACCGCCCGGGGCACGGGATCATCGATCACTACACCTACGTCCTCGCCTCGGACGGCGACCTCATGGAGGGCGTGTGCGCCGAGGCGTGCTCCCTCGCGGGGCACCTGAAACTGGGGAAGCTCATCGTCCTCTTCGACGACAACCGGGTGACCCTGGCCGGGACGACCGACCTCACCTTCACCGAGGATGTCCTCGCCCGCTTCGAGGCCTTCGGATGGCACACCCAGAGGGTGGAGGACGGAAACGACCTCGCGGCCATCGACGCCGCCATCCAACGGGCGAAGGAGATCAAAGATAAGCCCTCCATTATCGCCGTCCGCACCGTGATCGGGTACGGGGCCCCTACCAAGCAGGGGACCTACAAGGTCCACGGGGCTCCCCTGGGGGAGGAGGAGCTCCGGGCGGCGAAGGAGCGCTTGGGCTGGCCCACCGAGCCCGCCTTCTACGTGCCGGAAGATGTCCTCGAACACTTCCGCAAGGCTGTCGAGCGGGGCGAGGTGTGGGAGAGGGAGTGGGCCGAGCGCCTCGCGCGCTACCGGGAGGAGTATCCCGAGCTCGCGGCCGAGCTCGAACGCCGCATCCGCGGCGAGCTCCCCGCGGGTTGGGATAAAGGACTTCCGGAATTCCCGGTCGATGAGAAGGGGATCGCCACCCGCAAGGCCTCGGGAAAGGTCCTCGAGGCATTGGGAGAGAAAATCCCCGAGCTCATCGGGGGCTCGGCGGATCTGAACCCCTCGGTGCACACCGTCCTCCCGGGGAAGGGAGATTTCCAGGCCCCCGGGGATAAGCCCGCCGGGGTCCAGGGGGACGCCGGGGGCCCCTGGGGATATGAAGGGAGGAACGTCCACTTCGGGGTGCGAGAGCACGCCATGGGGGCGATCGCCAACGGCATCGCCCGCCACGGCGGCCTCATCCCCTTCGTGGGCACGTTCCTGGTCTTTTCCGACTACATGCGCCCCCCCATACGCCTCGCGGCGATGATGGGCTGCAAGGTGGTCTACGTCTTCACCCACGATTCCATCGGGATCGGCCAGGATGGCCCTACCCACCAACCGGTGGAGCAGATCGCCTCGTTGCGTGCCGTGCCTGAGCTCGTGGTCATCCGGCCCTCCGACGCCAACGAGGTCCGGGAAGCCTGGATCGCGGCGCTGAAGCGCGAGGGGCCCACGGCGCTGATCCTCACCCGCCAGAACCTCCCCGTCCTCGACCGGGGCCGCTACGCCTCCGAGAAGGGTCTCCACCAGGGGGCTTACGTCCTCTGGCAAGCCCGGGAGGGGACCCCGGACGTGATCCTCATCGCCACCGGGTCCGAGGTCCACGTGGCCCTGGGGGCGGCGGAGATCTTGGCGAAAGAGGGGATAAACCCCCGGGTAGTGGCCATGCCCTCCTGGGAGCTCTTCGAGGAACAGCCCGAGGACTATAAGCGGGAAGTGCTCCCGCCGGAGGTGAGGGCCCGGGTGGCGGTCGAGGCCGGGGTACGCCTTGGCTGGGAGCGCTACGTGGGAATCGAGGGAGCCGTGATATCGGTGGAGCGGTACGGGGCAAGCGCTCCGGGGAGCGAGGTCATGGAGCGATTCGGCTTCACCTCCGGGAACATCGCCAGGGTCGCCAAGGAGACCATGGCCCGGATCCCGTGAGATGTTCCCCACCGTGGTAGCGTCGCGATAACGCGCTCGAAGCGATGTAGAGGGCCGCCATCAGGCTGAAGAACCCCCAGGGCAAGCGCAGTGGAGACGGCGGAATGCCCCCACCGCGAATCCCAGGGGGACCAGCGCGAATGCCGTCCTGCACTGGCGCACGAGCCGGGGATCGAGGTCTGGGGCGACGAGGCGGGAACCCCCGGTGGCGTACCGTCACACTCCCCCGAGAAAGAGCGACACGGCGATCATATTGGAACCGTAGAGGACGATGGTGGCCCTGGAAGAGGTGCGCTCCCCCCAGGATAGCGGTAGAGAACGGAATCAGGGCCACAAACAGCAGGAACAGGATGTTGAGCCACACCAGGATCTTGTCCGAGCGGCGGATATGCCCAAGATAGAGTGGTGGAGGGCCCAAAAGATCCCGAGCACCAGGAAGCTCATGGCGTAGGCGTAAAACTTCGGCCACATCCCGATAAGACTCGAGAGCAACCCCTCCGTGGATCCCGAGGGAATCAATTCTAGGACCAACAGGGTCATGGCGATGGCGAATACCACCCGACTAGCATCAGTATGCGTCCGGTACCAATTTCCCGCCCCACGAGGGCTCCCCCACGGCCGGGCTTGTCCCGGCTGGGCCGCGATGCTAGCATGGCGGTAGGGGGTGAGGCGCGGCCGTTTAGCTCCTTGGGGACCGAGGCGGCAGGCCGTTAGGCCGTTTACCCTCGGTCATTTCGGCCCCCAGCGGATTCACGTCTTTCCCTCACACATGTGTGGAGGTGAGCGCAGATGGTGCTGAGAGGTTTCGTCGTTGTGGTGACGTTCCTGTTAGGCCCTCTTGTCGATGTGGGTTTGGCGAGGTGGGATCCCCCGGGGCCGCCGCCGCTGGAAGTCTCGGTATACATAGGATTTGTACGCTTCGAAGAGTGCCCGGACGATGGGCTCAACGGAAACTCGGAACTGTTCCTTAATCTGGTTTTCTCTAGTCAAGCTGGAAAAGTCGAGTTCAATAAAAGCGATGACCTCGATCTTGAGCTCACCTCTTCAAATTGGAAAATCGAACAAACCGTGCGGCTTGGATATGAATGCACTCCAGCCTCCCCTGTG
>JAJRVI010000059.1 GCA_024277405.1 Fidelibacterota bacterium | reverse complement strand
TGGTACACCCGGTTGAGCTCCGCAGAGCTCGTGGTCATGGGGAGGATGACCTCGAAGATGGGCGGCGGCTCGTCGTCCCCGTAGAAGAGCCGGGCGGCGTCACAGGAGCGGGGGATGCTCTCCAGGGTCTCGAGGAGGACCTTCCCCTCGGCCCGCTCCACCCGGGGATTGGGGACCCGCAGGGTGAGGAAGAGCTCCTCCCCCAGCCGGTGTTCACGGAAGAACGACTCGTACCGGGTGAGGAGCTTCTTCACCACGAATGGATCCACCTCTTTGCCCTCGTAGTCCCACATCTGTTCCGTACAGCCGAGGTGGGAGTAGGCGTAGAACGCCTCCTTGACCTCGTCCTCCCCCTGGAGGAGGGGATGATCGGCGAAGAAGGGGGTTTGGACGTTGTCGGGGTGCTGGGTGCTCATGCACCGGGGAACCCTCTCCGGACTCAACATGCGCGTCACCTCCGGGTCACGGTCGTTGAGACACACGAAATCTCATTTTACCCGCGTTCCCGGGGCGCGGCCCGGGCCGCCCGGAGGTTGGGCCAGAGGATCCCGAGCAGGATGAGGCCCGCGCCCAGGATCTGGGGCCCGGTCAGGGTCTCCCTCAACAGCCACCAACCGAAGACGGCGGCGAACGCCGGCTCCAGGGCCAGGACGAGCGCGGTGTAGCCGGTGGGGAGGTGCCGCTGGGCCCAGAGGAGAAGCCAAAACGAGACCCCGCTGGCGAGCACCGCGGTGGTGGCCGCCGCCCGCCACACCACGGGGCTCAACGCGGCGGTGACCTCCCCCGCCGCCGCGGCCCCCAACGCCGAGAGGGCCGCCACCGCCACGAATTGGGGAAGGAGCAACCTCTGCCACCTCCCCTCCCCCACCCAGCGTCCCTGGAGCACGAGGTAAAGGGCGTAGGAGATCGCCCCGAGGACGGTGAGGAAATCCCCGGTGCTCGCGGGGCCGAGCGGCCCCCCGCCCCCGAGGGCCAATATCACCACCCCCGCCGCGGCGATCCCCATCCCGGCCCAGGTATGCAACGGGGTCCTTTCCCCGAAGAGGTGGGCGATGGGGGGGACGAGGACCACGGAGAGGCCGGTGATCAGGCCGGACTTCTGGGCGGTGGTGTAGACGAGGCCCCACGTCTGGAACGCGTAGCCCGCGAAGAGGAAGAGCCCGAGCGCGAGGCCCTGGCCCCAGTCCCGGGCCCGGCGCGGCGCCAGGGGGAGGAAGAGGAGGACCGCCATGGCGAAGCGAAGGGCCAGGAACCAGAGGGGGGATGTATGCCCCATGGCCTCCTTCACGGGCACGAAGCTCCAGCCCCAGATGGCGGTGGCGAGGAGGAGGGCCAGGGTCGCCATGTCAGGCGCAGATGAAGTGGATCACGTCCCCGTCCTGGACCTCGTAGTCGTGGCCCACCCGCCGCCACTTACCCACCTCGCGCAGGGCCTTATCGGACCCCGCCTCCACCAGCTCCCGCCAGCTCACCACCTCCGCGAGCACGAACCGGTCGCGGAAGTCGGTGTGGATCTCGGCCCCGGCGTCGGGGGCGTGTGTCCCCCGGGGGACGGTCCACGCCCGCACCTCCGGCCCCTCGATGGTGTAGAAGGTGACGAGGTCCAAAAGCCCGTACGCCGCCCGCACGAGCCTGGAGAGCGCCGACTCCGAGAGGCCCCACTCCGCGAGGTATGCCCGGCGTTCCTCCTCCGTCTCCGCCGCCTCGGCGATCTCCGCCTCCAGCCGTCCCCGGATCACCACGTACCCCGACCCCTCCTCCCGGGCGATCCGGGCCACGGCCTCGGTGTGCTCGTTCTCACCCGCATCGCCGGTGTTGGCCACGTACAGCACGGGCTTCGCGGTGAGGGGCTTGAGGTCAGAAAGGAGGGCAAGCTCCTCGGGCTTCAGGCCCATCTTGCGGATGGGTATTCCCCTCCCGATCCCGTCGATGAGGCGCTCCAGGAGCGCGAGCTCCTCCCGGGCGGCCTTATCGCCGGTCTTCGCGATCTTCTCGATCCGGGCTTTGCGGCGCTCCAGGGTCTCGAGGTCCTTCAGGAGGAGCTCGGTCTCCACGATCTCGATGTCGCGGCGGGGGTCGATGTCGCCGGTGGGATGGGGGACCTCGGGGTCAGGGAAGCAGCGGACCACGTGGAGGATCGCGTCCACCCCGCGGATCTCGGCGAGGAACTGGTTCCCCAGGCCCTCCCCCTTGGAGGCCCCCTCGACCAATCCCGCGATGTCCACCACCTCGATGGCCGTGGGGACCTTCCTCTTCCCGGGGAAGAGGCCGTGGAGGGCGTCGAGGCGCTCGTCGGGCACGGCGGCGATCCCGCGGTGGGGCTCGATGGTGCAGAAGGGGTAAGCCTCCACCTTCGCCCCGGCGGCGGTGAGGGCGTTGAAGATGGTGGATTTCCCCGCGTTGGGAAGCCCGACGAGCCCGAAACTCCTCGGCACGCGTATCCCCTCCGGAAAGGTCGATTGGCGAAGGATAATCAGGGATGGACCCGGGACAATCAAGCCCGCGTTCATGCGAAACGGATCCGGCCCCGCAGCGTATTCGGCCTCGCCGGGGCGTAGTCGCGGAGGCCGCCGTCGGGTAAGCTCCACCGCCATGACGGAGAAACGCGCTCCCACGTCCACCGAGCGGGGCAGGTATGCGGCCCGGACGGTGATGGTGCTCTCGGGAAAAGGGGGCGTGGGGAAAAGCACCGTGGCGGTGAACCTGGCGGTCGCGCTCGGGGAGAAGCTCTCGGTGGGGCTCCTGGACGCCGACCTCCACGGCCCGGACGTCCCCAAGCTCCTCGGGGTGGAACACGTCCGCCCCGAGGTCCACGAGGGGAGACTGCGTCCGGTGGAGACCCCCTACCGCGTGAAGGTGGTCTCCATGGGGTTCCTCCTCCCCCGCAGCGATTCCCCCCTCATCTGGCGCGGCCCCCTCAAGATGAAGGCCCTCCAGCAACTGTTCGACCAGGTGGAGTGGGGAAGGCTGGACCTCCTCGTGGTGGACCTCCCCCCCGGCACCGGGGACGAGCCCCTCTCGGTGGCCCAGATCCTGGGCGGCGCCGACGGGGCGGTGATCGTCACCACCCCCCAGGAGCTCGCCCGCCTGGACGCCTCCAAGGCCATCTCCTTCGCCCGCGAGGTGGGCATCAAGAGGATCGGGGTGGTGGAGAACATGTCCCGCCTCGTCTGCCCCCATTGCGGGGAGGAGATCGACCTCTTCGGGAGGGGAGGGGGCGAGGCGCTGGCGGCGGAGGCGGGGGTGGATTTCCTGGGGAGGCTCCCCCTGGTGCCCGCGGTGATCGGCGCCGGGGACAGGGGGATCCCCGCGGCGATCCTACCCGAGGCACGGGGGGCGTTCGTCGAGCTCGCCCTATCGGTGTGGGGGTGGCTCAACGCATGATGCGCCTGCATCCGGAGTGCATCCCCTGCTTCCTCTCCGCCTCGCTGCGCGCGGCCCGGATCCTGGGCCTCCCCGACGGGGCGCGGTGGGAGGTGGTGGAGCGGGTGGCCCCCTTGGCCCTCTCCCTCCCCCGGGAGTGGCCCCCGCTGCTCGTGGGCGGCCGGGTACAGCGGGCCGTGGAGGAGATCGCCGGGCAGGCCGATCCCTTCGCCGAGGTCAAGCGCATCGCGAACGCACGGGCCATGGCCAGGCTGGACGGACTCCGGGACCGGGTGCGGGGAGCCCGGGACCCCCTGGAGGAGGCCCTGCGGGTGGCGGTGGCCGGGAACCTGATCGACTTCGGCGTATCGGATTCCTTCGACCTGGAGGAGGCCCTCGCCCGGGCCGAAGGCGCCGCGGCCCACTTCGACTACGAGGGGTTCGCGCGGGCCCTCTCCGGGGCCCGGCGGATCCTCTACATCGGCGACAACGCGGGGGAGATCGCGTGGGACCGGCTGGCGGTGGAGGAGCTCCTCGGGATGGGGAAAGAGGTGACCTTCGCGGTCCGCTCCGGCCCCGCCCTGAACGACGCCACGCTGGAGGACGCCCGTTACGTGGGTCTGGATCGGCTCTGTCGCGTCATCGGGACCGGGGCCGCCCTCCCCGGCATCACCCTGGAGGAGGCCTCGGATGAGTTCCGCCGGGAATTCCGGAACGCGGACCTCGTGCTCGCCAAGGGGATGGGGAACTTCGAGGGATTGGTGGGGGTATCCGACAAGGTCTTCTTCCTCCTGGTGGCCAAATGCCTTCCCGTGGCCCGGGAGCTCGGGGTGCCGGTGGGGACCGTGGTCCTGCGTGGGTGAGGCCGTGGCCGGCGCCGTTTTGCCGGCCACGGCCATGGAACCGGCCCCTCAGATCTTCCCCACCAGGTCCAGGGAGGGCTTCAGGGTCTCCTTCCCGGGCTCCCAAGAGGCGGGGCAGACCTCGCCGGGGTGCTCGGACACGTACTTCGCCGCCCGGAGCTTACGGACGATCTCCGCGGCGGAGCGGCCGATGGAGTTATCGTGCATCTCCATGGCGCGCAGGATCCTCTCGGGATCCACGATGAAGGTGGCGCGCCAGGAGATCCCCTCGGAGGGGATGTAGGTGCCGAACGCGCGGCATGCCACCCCCGCGGGGTCGGCCGCCATGGGGAACCGGATCTTCTTGATGGCGGGGGAGGTATCGTGCCAGGCCTTGTGTACGTAAGCGGTATCGGTGCTTATCGAGAGCACCTCGGCCCCGAGGCCCCGGAGCTCGTCGTAGCGATCCGCCAACTCCTCGAGCTCGGTGGGGCAGACGAAGGTGAAGTCCGCGGGATAGAAGGCGATGACGAGCCACTTCCCGCGGAAGTCCGAGAGCTTTACCTCCTTGATCTCGCCCTCGTGGTATACCTGTAGGGAGAGATCCGGGATCCTCTCGCCGATCCTGACCATGGTCCCTCCTTATGCAAATGATAATTTTTCGCAAAAACATTTTAACGGGGCGGGACCCCCGGGTCAAGCGCGCGGCTGGCCTCAGGGGTAGACGTGGGCCGGCGTCGACACGGCGAGACGCCCGCCGCCGATCTCGAAGACGAGCTCGGCGAAGAAAGCGCACCAACCCTCCCCGGGCCTGGAGATCTCCGCGGCGTAACGCCCGGCGTCCCCGGGGAGCGGCCGGCTCTCCCAGCGCGCCCCCCGGAAGTCCCGGACCGGGCTCGTCGCGATCCAAAGCCGTGCGGACCCGGGATCGGGGACGGTCTGGACCCCGAGCACCACGGCGGTCGGCTCCGGCGTCACCTCCCACGAGATCCGGGGAAGGGACTCCCCGAACGCCAGGGCCCGCGCGAAGGCGATCACGCTCCCCAGCGCCCTATCCCCCTCCGCCAGCGAGTGGCCAGCGTTGGGGACGTAGAGGACGTGTTTCGGCTCGGGGAGGCCGGCCCAGTAAAGGGAGAGCGCGTTCACGGGCCAATGGTCATCGTTCGTCCCCAGGACCACCAGCTTCGGCATGGCGAGCCGGTGGCGGTAGGAGTAGGGATCGACGAGCCACATGAGCTCCTGCCAGC